>JAGCOW010000058.1 GCA_017642535.1 Bacteroidales bacterium
GTAGAAGACGATTTAGTAGAAGACATTGCCGTTGACGAAGACGAAGATGAGGACGGAGATGAAGAAGATGACGATGACGAAAAATAAATAAATTTTATGGGAAGAGCATTTGAATATAGACGAGCAGCAAAGGAGAAACGCTGGGGAACAATGTCCCGCCTATTTCCACGATTGGCAAAAAGTATCACGATAGCAGCAAAAGAAGGCGGACCAGATCCGTCAATGAACCCGAAACTTCGTACGGCAATTATGACGGCAAAAGCCCAAAATATGCCGAAAACCAATATTGACGCAGCAATTAAGCGTGCTTCAAGCAAAGATGTGGAAAACTACACCGAAGTAGTTTACGAAGGAAAGGGACCTCACGGAGTTTTGGTCGTTGTGGAATGTGCAACCGACAACACCACGAGAACGGTGGCAAACGTAAAATCATACTTCAACAAACTTGGCGGCTCACTTGCACCTTCTGGTTCATTTGAATATATGTTTTCTCGCAAGGCAGTCATTCAAATCAAGAAAACCGAAGGCATGGACCTTGAAGAATTGGAATTGAATCTTATCGACGCAGGATTGGAATCAATTGAATGCGACGACGAAGAAGGCATAGTAGTAATGTATGCCGATTTCAAAGACTTCGGTAATATGGCTAAAGCAGTGGAAGACAATAATCTTGAATTAGTCAAAGCCGAATTACAACGTATTCCTAACGATGTTCAAGAATTTTCGGAAGAACAGATGGTTGACATAGATAAACTCATCGACCGTTTGGAAGAAGACGACGACGTGCAAGCTGTTTTCACGAATATTGCATAATAGATACTTTACAAGAAAGAAACCTCCGCAGATGAACATATCTACGGAGGTTTTCTTTTTAATAATGCTACATATACAACATCTTATCGATTGCCTCAAACGCAGCCAGAATTGTTTGCGAACGCGTTGCAAAAGAACCTTTATTGTACACTCCGTCAATGGAAAAGTTCCACTTATTGGAATCTCTGAAATGAAACAATACAATTACATGTTCCTTCATTTTTAGATATTCGTGTCCGCGTGCAGAACGTTTCCAACGTTTTTTCAAGAACGATTGTTGTCGGTTTTGCTTGTTTTTAAACGCCTGCTCGCGACGTTTTGCCTTTCCAACATCACCTTCCATTTTTCCCGCACACACACAACCACACCCTAACGATATTTTTGCAACTGGGTGATACATATGATGAACATATCTAATAATCTGATAGCCACACATTTCGCAAATACCAGTTGGAGCGCCAAGGTCAGTTACACCAGAACAAACCCATCCCGTTTGGGGGAAATTTGGTTTATTCCAATAATTTGGTGCAGCTTCAAGTTTTTTCTTTAATTCAGGAGAAATTTTCTTCAAGTCAGGAGTTTGTTCTCCATCATTTGTTCTTTTCGAATAAACTTTTTCTTGAACGATTTCCTCCTCTTCCTCAATGATTATCTGCTGATTCGAAGCAGGTTCCTCTGTTACAATTGGTATTTCTTCAATTTCAACCTCTTCGTCAGAAGGCAAAAGTTCATAATCGGAAAATTCTTCTTCATCATCTTTCAATATTTGCGTTTGCTGTGTCACAACTTGATTATTAGCAGTTACAAGTTTTGGAGGTAATTCCTGTTGAATGGTGGGAAAAACAATTTCTTGCTGTTTCGCACTCTGTTCTTGGGAATGACCAGACTGTAAATCTTCGTTATTACTCTTGTTTTTCTTAAGTTCTGGTAATTCCGGCTTTTTGTGTTGTATTGAAAAATAATCAGTGCTAATAGAACGTGGCTGCGTAAGCTTTTCAAACTGAATAGTATATGTTTTTCGTTTTTGATCGAATGACAAAACCTTACCTTTCCCAAAAACATGATGTTCAATAACTTGTGGTTCCTTAGACGTAGGTTCAGGCATAACCTCAACCATTTTTGTATTGAGAAACTGTATATAATCAAAACACTCTTTTTCAAGTTTATCGCTAATTCTTCCAATTCTCCGATAGTTTCCCTCTCCTATTTCAAAAATGAAACGCGACGGCAACTTGTTCATTCCGTTTTGGTTAGGTCCCTCATTATCCAAAAGGTACAAGCGTTCCATGGCACGAGTTATTGCCACATAGCAAAGTCTTCGTTCTTCCTCCAAGCCAAGCTTTTTGCGTTCTTCTATTGATTTAAGCGAAGGAAATGTGCCTTCTGAAAATCCCAAAATGAACACAACGGGAAACTCCAGTCCTTTGGAAGCATGAATTGTCATCAATTTCACGGCTTCGCACGGTTTATCAGCATCTTCGGTACTCATCAAGGCGATTTGCTGTAAAAACATATCAAGAGTGATACGTTCACCATAGGTTTTCTCAAATTCGTTGGCTATTCGCTTAAATTCAGAAAGGTTATCCAAACGTTCCTCGTCGCCCAATTCACGAATATATTGTTCGTAACCAGATTCAAGGCAGACTTGGTTTACAAACTCGCTGATTGATATTTTGTCTTTCTGCCTTTTCATTTTATCAATAAAATCTACAAAATGAGCGCCACCACTGCCTCGAATAGCACTATGAGACAAATGTCCTTTGAGAATTTCGTAAAGACTCAAAGAACTGATATCGTTTTCAAACAGCGACAATTCATTTTGTTCCCGTATTTTTTCCAATGCCGCAATGCGGTTTTTGCCAAATTGCCGACGAGGCGTATTGACAATTCTTTTGAACGAAAGGTCATCATTATATGCAATAAGACGCAAATATGCCACAATATCAAGAATTTCCATTCGCTGATAGAATTTCGTTCCTCCAAAAATCTCATACGGAACATTTTCCTCCACCAATTTCCGTTCAATTACCCGTGAAAGAAAGCCAGAACGGTATAAAATCGCAAAATCGGAATATGATTTGTGAAGCTGTTTCTTTGCATCTTTTATGTTTTTCACGATAGTGGAAACCTCATCATTCTCGTTTTTTGAATGATAGTGCAGGACAGGCGTACCACTTGGATTTTTTGTAAAAAGGTCTTTTTTCAGACGGATTTTATTCTTTTCAATCAACGTATTTGCACACTTTAGAATTTGTGGCGTTGAGCGATAGTTTTGATTAAGAATAATCGTTTTCGTGTCGGGATGATTTGTGTCAAAGTCAACAAGTAAATTTACATCCGAACCACGCCATTCATAAATATTTTGGTCGGGATCGCCCACAATCATTAGATTTTGATACTTTGCGCTCAAAATATCTATCAATTTCATCTCCAATGCCGAACTATCCTGAAACTCGTCAACTTGTATGTAATTCAGGCGTTCTTGCCACTTTGTACGGACATCTTCGTCATTTTCCAGCAAATACAAAGCGTAGCTCATCAAATCGGTAAAATCCAAGCTATAAATGGCCTTTTGTCTCTGCAGATATTCCTCTATAATTGTATCGTCTTGAGTTTCAATCTCAGTAAGAATTTGCACGTTTTCGCCTGTACACATTTTAGGAACGTACGACAAATCCTGTTTTTTCAAAGCGATTTTTTTCAGCATACTTTGAAAGTTTGCATAATCAAGTTTCAACTCATACTTTTGATAAAGATCCTCAAGTATTGTCTTTTGCTGATAGCCGTCAAGTATTTGAAAATCCTTTGTCAGAAATAATTTTTCGGGATTTTCACGAATGAGTCGCGCACAAAAACCATGATACGTACACACAAGCGAGGTGGAATATTCCGGCCCAATGATTTTCACAATTCTTTTTCGCATTTCCGCAGCCGCTTTATTGGTAAATGTAACACAGAGAATATTAGCGGAATCAATACCATATTCTTTCACCAAATACGCATAACGGCTCACCAAAAGTTTCGTCTTGCCACTACCTGCGCCAGCAATAACCCGCACGAAGCCTTCGGTACTTTGAACAGCCTCCAACTGTTTATCATTCAACGATTTGTATATATCCATAGTTATTGTTTTACGCAAAAGAAAATAAAACGTGTGCGAAATCTATGCACAGAGAAAAAATATATGTTTTTGCAATACTAAAAAAAACCTTCCACCTACCGAAGTCAGATGGAACTTTTTATAAACAACCTTCCTTGATACGTGTCCCGGCGTTCTATTTCTTTTTCAATTCTCTGTAATACGACATCATAACGCGTCAAGCCCCACGTATTCTCTCGCAAAAAACGAGGAGGCACTTCCCCAGCAAAGCGTTCTACAACAAACGAAGGATTCAAACGCTCGGTTATGTCAACAATAAACGGAACATAGTTGTCAATTGTAAAACGGTGAAAATCAGACGGTTTTTCATAAAATTCCTGCTCCATCTTGGTGTTCTTTATCAATTGCAGTTGATGGAACTTCACACCGTTCATAGGCAAGGAGTTTATCAAACGAACGGCATCTAACCACATTTCTATTGTTTCGCCCGGTAAACCATACATAAAGTGTCCCGCCGTATGAATGCCGTATTTCTTGGTCAATGCAAATGCATCAACGGCTTGTTGAAACGTGTGTCCGCGGTTAATTCGTTGCAAAGTCTCGTCATAGCACGATTCTACGCCATATTCAATGGAAACGAACATTCGTTCTTGTAATTTTGCGAAGAATTCCAGTTTCCGTTCGTCAATACAATCGGGACGGGTGCCAACGACAATGCCTTTCACAAGTGGATGTTCAATCGCAGGAGCATAGATTTCCTTCATCGTTTCCAACGAACCATACGTATTGGAATATGCCTGAAAATAAGCGAGGTAGCCGTCAGCCCTTCGGTATCGGTTTTGATGAAATTCTATACCCTCGTTCAACTGCTGAGTAACTGATTTTCGCACATCGCAATACGAAGGATTGAACGCATCGTTCACACAATATGTGCAACCGCCCACGCCAATGCTACCATCACGATTCGGACAGGTAAAACCAGCATTCAGCGTAAGTTTTTGCATACGACCACCAAACTGTTCTTGCAAAAAACGCTTATAGGAATTGAATCGCCGATTGTCGCCCCACAAATACATATTATTTAATTGCTATTGAAACGCCGTCCTTTTCGGCAGACTGCAATGATTCACCCTGATACACCAATTTTAGATTGAAAAATGGTTCATCCAGATTGTTTACCAATTTCAGAAAGATTTTATCTCCCTCCCACATAGGAAGCTCTGTAAGTTTATGTTTATCAATCCATTCCAAATCACCTTCGTCACACACTTTTTGTTTTCCCGTCCATTCCAGACAAGAAAACAAGTGCATTGTTTCTCCGTAAGATTCATTTAAATAAAATGTAACAACGCCACGATATTTCCATTTTGTAACCGTGAAGCCCGTTTCCTCGGACACTTCACGCAACATACATTGTTCTGGGGTTTCGCCATCTTCAAACTTTCCCCCGACTCCAATCCATTTGTCGTGATTTATATCGTTTTGCTTTTTGGTGCGATGCAACATCAAATATTGCCCGTCTTTCTCCAAATAACATAAAGTGGTCTGTTTCATAGTAAAAAAGTAGAGACGTGCCATGGCGCGTCTCTACAAATAGTCAATTGTCAATTATTAATTCCCAATTGTTACCGTAGCATCGGTATTCATCTTGATGTAATACCCTTTGCCAGGTTTCAATGTCGTTTGCGAAGCTGACAAATCCTTCAATTCGGTGTATTTACCAGCAATACCCGATAATATCGTTGACGCGTTTGCTTCGGTTGCCTTAGGATAACCGAGCAAATTCCAACCAGCTTTCAACGAAATCGTAGTTGATGTAGGAGCAACGCCTTCCACCGAGATAGAGAACGCAGAATTTGCCTTTACAAGGTATGCCTGACCATATTCAAATTCTGTCAAACTTTGCAATTTGTCGGCTTTACCAGGTTTGTAAAACCCGTCGTTGTTCTTCACAATAGAAACCTTACTTATGTTGCTTCCGAATACATTAGTTATACTTGCATCTTCAGGCAAAACGTAGAACGAAATCAAGTTCCAGCCTGCCGAAAGCGAAATGCTTTGTGTAACCGTAGATTTGAGCGTCGTGAATGATTTTTCGCTATTGAATTCCGACATATTTCCTGCCTCATCGTATGCACGGACTTTAATTGTATATTCTGTATTGTCGTTCAAGTCAGACAAATTGATAGAATTTGTCGTAACAGACTGCAATTTTGTTCCGTTTACGTACACGTCGTAGCCCGTAACCGCAGTATTGTCGGTTGAAGCGCCCCACGAAACCAAAGCAGAATTTGTAGTTATGTTGCTTACGGTGATTGTACCCGGAACAGACGGTGCTTCGGTATCGCCCGCACAATTCGGGTTATCTGGGTCAAGCACGGCAAATACAGGAGTTCTCGCACACGAAGAGCCCGAATTTATCACCCAATTGGCAAGACCAGGGAACGGATGATTTGATTGCGTTCCATTAGTTGCACCCGTGAATTTAATGACATCTTGATTTCCCTGATATGTAGTATAGTTTGGACCATTCTCGTAAAATCCGACAGCTGCATTAGATGGTTTAATATTCAATTTATATGAACCTGGCGTGCCGATGACGATTGGATTATTTTCAAAAGACACTGTTTTGTAACCTTTTGCCGATACATTCGCAGTTGCGGTAAATGTTTGTTTTGCACCGCTATTGTTTTCAAGTGTTGCGGTGAACGTTTGATTACCCTGATTATAGACGTCTTGAATATAGACGTCGATGGAAGTAATTTGTAACGCAGCATAAGTAGTAAACAAAGCCGAAATTTCACCCCAGTTCACTGCCGTTCCAGAGAAAGAATTTTGCTTAGGACCTGCCGTAAAGTTTATTGAACTTGCATCTTGCACATAATACGTCGTTGTCTTCGTTATGTTTGGAGAATAGGTAGAACCCGAAGCCAACGCATTGCCTTCTTCGGCAACTGAATACCATGAATATTCGCCAGACGTAGTCACAGAAAGAGTAGCCGTGCCTGCCGAACAAATTGTGTCACCCACAACTACAGGAAGAGATGATGTTACCGTTGCCTCGTCAGATTTGCTTGCACAACCCGAAGCACTAACAGTAAGCTTATATGTTCCACCAGAATATGCAGTATAAGAATTTGTAGTTGCACCTGAAATTACTTTATTGTCTTTATACCAAGTATAGGTAATTCCATCGCCAGCAACATCAGTAGAGAATGTAGCCGAAGTAACCTTACACAATTCCGCATCGTCGCCAATGGCAACATCTGGCAATGTAGCAGAAACCACGACTTTTCCCGTCGTTGACCATTCATTGTGAGTTTCAACAAGTTCACACATATAAGTTCCCGCTTCGGTAACGGTAATGCTTGTCTTGCCGTTGTGCTGAGAAAGTAGGGTGCTGCCTTTATACCATTTATAGGTAACTTGTTCTCCTTGTTTGAGATTTGATAAATCAACCGTTGCCGTAATCGTGGCGCTACCCGTACCGCACAATGTCAACTCTGGTCCAAGGTCTGGAGTCGGGTGACCAAATTTGTTTGTATCGACAGGAGCCGATTTCGAAACGATGTATGCCAACGCCCCAACCAATCCGGCATTGTAATCAATACCACCTTCGGTGATTTCGTAATCTTGCGTAGCCGCATTCATAATTGTTGATGGATTATATCCTTTTCCACCACCAAGGAAACCAAATTGTGCATTACGAGTAGGGATATTAAGATTTTGTTGTGCCGCATTAATGTTATCTGTCAAATATACATTTCTATGGTGCGGATGTTTGAACGACGTATAATTACCACTTTTGGGCGTAAAACCAACAATATATGAGAAGTTTGAACCATTGTTACCCATAATAAAATCAACATTACCATAAATAAAACTATCTACAGTATTCTTTTTCTTATAGGTATCATATAATGCCGTGATAAAAGCAACATTACCATTGTAACGAAGCGTTCCCCAGTTGTCGGAAGATTGATAAACATTGTTGCTTGCTTTCCCTTTATAATAATTGTTGATGAATTTTTCCAATAACTCCAATTGTGACGTGTCTCCTAACTTGAGAAGATTGTAGATTGCAATGTCGTCACTATTATTGTAACCAAACTGCCAGTTATGGTCATTGACCTTCCCTTTATTGTTTAAAGCTTCCTGTTTATAACTGTTGTCACCTGTTGCCCAATAGAGTTCCGCAGCTGCACAAATATATGCATCGTACGGGTTTTTATGAGCAGGATAAAAACTTCCTCCGTCCGCTGAACTGCCCTTATGTGCACTTGCATACGAATATGCATACTTTGCGTGTTGCAAACACGTCTCAGCAAATTCAGGGTCAAACTTCTTATACACCTTAGAGAACAATGCCAATGTAGCTGCGCTGAACGAAGGCATAGCACAGTCGTTAGGATTTTTCACCACCGATCTTGAACCATTGTTTTGTCCACCTTGATTCTTTGGAAGAGCAGCCATGGCAACCGATGTAACCCAGTTTGTATGGTCAGCACCACCATCTCCTACTTGTGAATAAAATGTGCTCGCATTGGGAGAACATTTTATAAAAAATTCGCATGCAAACTTAATTTCGTCTAACACATCAGGAATACCGTTTGGCGTACCTTTTCCACCTTCCCATGTAAAATCCTGTGCCGCACGATAACCAGAATAATCGTAAGAATAATAATCATCGTATCCGGCAGGCCACTCAGAATACCCCTTCAAAACGATATATGCCGAATAATACTGTGTCTGTCCGAATTTCACGTGGTCACCACAGTCGAACCAACCACCGCTCAAGTCAACAGAACCATCGGCATCGTTCGTGAAATCGTATCCTTTTTTGTACGCACTTGCACTAAAGCCCTTACCCGACAAGCCAGACTGATCACTTTGAGAAACTTCGTGATCAATAATCAACCAGTTAGGTCCCTGCAATGATTTTTGGCTGGAACGCTGAGCACCATAAAAACGAAGCGTCATCCACGTTGCTTTTTTGTAGTCCTCCGTGGTAAATTTCTGTGCAACAACTTCCAACGAAGCTGCAATAACAAGCAGTGAAATCAGTATCTTTTTCATATATCCTTACTTTCTATTTAATAGACAATTATCTATCATTTTACCCTATAAAACATAGATAGAAAAATTCGTCATAAAGTTACACATTTTTTACAAAAATTCAGCCTATTTTATTTTTTTTTCTCTTTTCGGTTGCTTTTCAAAAAAAATATCTACTTTTGTGCACCCTAAGCGGATATGGTGAAATTGGTAGACACGCCAGACTTAGGATCTGGTGCCGCGAGGCTTGTGGGTTCGAGTCCCCCTATCCGCACAAATTAACCGCTCACGTCAGCGGTTTTTTTATTAAAATTTAATAATTATACAATGAACGTAACAAGACAAGGTGAAGGTTTGGTATCAGTCTTATCAGTGCAAATAGCACAAGTTGACTACGCAGAAAAGGTTGATACTGTTTTAAAAGATTATCGTAAAAAAGCTAACGTAAAAGGTTTCCGTCCAGGCACAGTTCCTATGGGAATGATTAAACAAATGTACGGGAAATACGCTACAGTTGATGAAGTAAACAAACTTGTATCGGAAGCGTTACAAAATTATTTCAAGGATAATAAACTTCACGTTTTGGGCGAACCTCTAGCCAACGAAGGTCAAAAAGAAATAAACTGGGACAAAGACACTGATTTTGAATTCCTTTTCGACGTTGCTTTCGCTCCTGAAATCAATATTGAACTTTCAAAGAAAAACAAAGCAGATTATTACAAAATCACTGTTGACGACAAGATGATTAACGACACTGTAGAATCATATTGTGGTCGTTTTGGAAAGCAAGAAGATGTTGACGACATCAAAGGAACTGAATTTGTTGCTGGTCCTTTGAAATGCGTAGGTGCAGAAACGTGCGTTGAAACTGGCTCTTTGTTGTTGACTCGTGTAAAAGACAACAAGGAACTTGCAAAGTTCAAAAAAGCAAAGAAAGGCGATGTTGTGACATTCAACCCGAAAAAAGCTTTTGACGACGAAGAAGAGACAAAACTTTTCACGGGTGCCAAGGTTGAGAACACAGCAGCTATGGAAGCCGACTATGAACTTACCGTAAAGTCAATCAAACGTTACACGAACGCCGAAGTGAACCAAGAATTGTTCGACAAAGTTTTTGGCAAAGGCAATATCAAGAGTGAAGATGAATTCAAGGCACGTATCAAGTCAGATATGGAAAAGAATTTTGCAATGAACAGCGATTTCAAATTCTTGGCCGACTTCAAGAAAAAATTGTTGGACACAAATAAAATCGAACTTCCTGAAGATTTCTTGAAACGTTGGTTGCTCGAAGCAAACAAGGAAAACGAGAAAATCACTCCAGAACAAATCGAGAAAGAATTTCCGCTCTTTATGGAGGACTTACGTTGGCAGTTGATTAGCGGTAAAATCGTGAAAGACAACAACATCCAAGTAAATCCGAACGAGATAGAAGAAGCAGCAAAAGATTTCACTCGCATGCAACTTGCCCAATATGGTTTGACGAATGCCGACGACAAGATGGTTGAAAACTGGAGCAAGGAAATATTGAAGAATCGCGATCAAGTAAATCAGATTTACGAAATGGAAGAAAACAAAAAATTGATCGCTTACTTCAAAGAAACTGTCAAAGTTGCTGAACAAGAAGTTACTCTTGAGAAATTCAACGAGTTGGCTGCAAAATAGTTATACATTATTATAAAGTAAGAAAAAGGGCAAACAAATATGTTTGCCCTTTTTTTTACTTTATGCAATTGAGAATTGAGATTTGAAAATTGACAATTATAAAGAAAATCGTATATTTGTAATTGAAAGTCAAAAGACAAATAATTTTATTGATTTATATTTTTAGTATGGAAAACGATTTCAGAAAATTTGCGACAAAACACTTGGGCATCAACAGTTTGGTCTTAGACCAATATGTATCAGCAATGGAAGGAAGCTACATTTCCCCGACAATTATCGAAGAACGTCAGTTGAATGTGGCTTCAATGGATATTTTTTCTCGATTGATGATGGATAGGATCATTTTTCTTGGTTCTCCAATTGACGACTATGTTGCAAATATTGTTCAAGGACAATTGCTTTATCTCGAGTCTGCCGATTCGTCAAAAGACATTCAGATTTACTTGAATTCTCCTGGTGGTTCCGTATATGCCGGTTTGGGAATTTACGACACCATGCAATATATTAATGCCGACGTAGCTACTATCTGTACCGGTATGGCAGCTTCAATGGCAGCAGTATTGTTGGCTGGCGGAGCCAAAGGCAAACGTATGGCGTTGACTCACTCCAGAGTGATGATTCATCAGCCACTCGGTGGTGCACAAGGTCAAGCATCGGATATGGAAATTACGGTGAAAGAAATCCAAAAATTGAAAAAAGAATTGTACGACATTCTTGCCCTTCACACTGGCCATCCGTTCGAAAAAATCGCTGCAGACTCCGACCGTGACTACTGGATGACATCAGAAGAAGCGAAAGAATATGGAATGATTGATACGGTAATGGTGAAAAACAAATAATTATTTGTATATTAGCAACCAAAACAGGAATTATTTTTTTGATTCATAAAAATTCTATGAAAAAGATTGTTCTTCTACTCTCACTATTAGTTGCAACGATTTGTGTTTCAGCACAATCGGCACGTGTCATTTTCATTTCGGGAGGTTTTAGTTTTCTTACCGATGGTTACATGTCAATGACCAATTTAAAACCTGATGACAGAAACACAAAAGTGAAAGCAGAAGAATCGTATCAGTACCTGCAATGGAATTTCGTAAGTGGAATTTTAGCGGCTCGAATCACATTAATTCCCATCACGCTTAATTCCTCTATCAGCGTTTCGGCAGCACCTACAATTAGTGTCGGTGCTATTTATCCCGTTCATAATCTTGGCTCACGCTATGGATTGAACGCCGAAGTTCCCGTTTATCTGGAATTAAATTTAGGTGCGGCATCACGTTACGTTGCCTCAAAAGATTGGGGATTATGCTTCGGAGCAGGTATTGAATATTTTGCTTCTCCCCTTTGTTCATACGACTTTTCAGACACTGGATACAACAATTCCGACTTTATGAAAACGTGGATTTTGCCGTCTTGCAAAATAGGTTATCGCTATTGGTCGAAAAAAAATAAGGTGAATGAAGTGATTTTACGTGTAGGATTTGGTGAAAAATCAGAAGATTTTTATACCTTTGACGAACAAACTTCTAAACAATATAGACCAATGCACGTTGGGTTATCGTTTTTGAAGATATTAAATTATTAGAAATTTAAATAATTGATTGATTATGAAGCGTTTAGTACAATTAGTAGTCTGTTTGGTTTTAATTTCGACAACTGCATTTGCCGGCAAAGGTGGCTTTGGCGAAAGATTATTCTTCCAGGTTGGTGGAACAATTGGTGCCGATGTTTTGAATATGACAGGTATCATTGCAAAGGATGATGCAAATAGACCATCAGCAACAAGTTTGCAAACAGAATACTCAAGTCTTAATGTTAACTATGCAACATTAATTTTAGCTGGTAGAATTAACTTCTTGGAAATGACAACAAATTCAGCTTTGTCATTAAACTTTAGACCATCGGCAAGTTTCGGTCGCGCATACAATAGTGCAGGAGGTGGAAACACGACAATGTTGCGTTTGCCTTTCACAATTGAGTTTAACTCAGGTGCAGCTTCTACCGCTTCTACTCGTGCGAAAACAGGGTTTGCTTTCGGTGGTGGTGCTGAATATGTTATGTATCCTCTTGGTAACGCTGTTTCAATTGCAGAAGACCCGAACGGAAACGGTGGTGCTTCAGCTTACAACCGTGATTTGAAATGTAACTGGTTGCAACCAGTTGTATACGCAGGAGTGAAATTCTTCGGTAAACATTACTACTGCCGAGAAATCAACTTCAAAGCATCGTTTTCTTCAATTTCAACAGTTGACAACAAAACAAACGTTGATGCCGACAAATTCGGTCTAGTCAGCGATTTCAAAACAGTAGGTTTGATGATTTCTTTCTTGCAATACATCAACTACTAATAATAATTGTATAAAATACAAAAGGGTTGGCAGTTTCTGTCAACCCTTTTTATTTGTAATATGATTTATTAATACCTCATCTGCGAAGGCAAACCATCATTGTCCCGGATGTCAAAAGCCTCTGTGTCACATCAAACGAGAATCTTTGTTAGCACAACCTTCCGACTGAGCCGAGAGGCGTTCAGAAAATCAACGGAGTGGAACGTAAAAGGAGTTGGTGCCTTCTAACGATAAGCTATATCATACGATGGTGTGGCACTTCAACTCCTTTAGTGGAACGCAGTTGATTTTTAGCCGAGCGGGGCCGTCGGTGGCTTTTCTTTGGGTTCCGTTTCTTTTTCCACAAAAAGAAATGGAACGAAATAAAAACAGAACATTAGAGGTTCCCAATCATCGAAGAAAAGATTTCTTTTATCTCATCTCGCTTGTTACAAATATCCACTATCTGTGGTTTCTTTGAAATAAGACCACAGTTAAACGAGATTTCGCGGCAAGTACGTTTCGTCAAGCGTGGATAGTCGATAAACACGCACCAAACGACATATAAAAAGATAAAGAATAGAAATACCGTCCACCAAGGAAGCGGAACAAATACAAGCCAAAGCACCACCAACACCGTATGCCACAAACTCGACATGACAAGACTTGTGACGAACATGATGGAATTTTTGAATTGTATATCTTTTGTAAGTGTATTTCCTAATTTCCTTGTGAGCAAATAAATTCCACCCCAAAGCACAGCACCACATACAAAAAAAGGGAACAACGCAACGATTTTCATACTATTCCAGATAATCTGAAATGCATCGTCGCCATTGTTGTCGGCCAAATCTATTGTATAATCAGCTTTTCTCAATAATTGCACATATCCGCCAACTTTGTCTTTGAGCGAAGCCAAAAATCCAGCAGATTCAGTTTCTTTTTGTTCCAAAATCTCGACCGTCTTCTTGTCGGCACAATAATCGCGAGTGAGTTTATCGCCTTGGGACGTGAACTTTTTCGCAGTAACACTTCTACAAATGTGACGAAGATTGTCAACCGTATAATAGGTATCGTCCATTTGAGGAATGTCAATCATCACATTTCGCATACCATCCTCTATAGCCGAACGAATCTCGTTTTCGGCAATTTGCGGAGTTTCCTTCATTGAGGCAATAAACTGGCGCATAGGAATCGGTTCGCCAATTTTCACGAACAAGTTGGAACGAATTGAAACATAATCATCATAGTAAATACCGACAGGATTGATATTGATATCCATATCGTAGTTGTTCATTGTCTCTGCTAAAATCACGATTTTAGGTATTCCCTTGCGTGTCTGACGCAAACGACGGAATCCCCAGTGCGTTCCTTCAGGGAACAATCCCACCAGTTTCTTTGCAGAGATAACCTCAACAACTTTCTCAAAAACAATATCGTTATTTTCAAGACTCTTTATGCCGTCACGTTGACGGAAAATAGGAAGAATCTTAAATGCATGAAGAATTGGATGAAGAAATTTCTTTTTGTACAAATCGGCACGAGCCAACCACGTAATTTGCCGAAAAATCGTTCCACAGAGCACCAACGGGTCCATTGCCGTATTTTGGTGATTGATAGCAAGAATCGTGGGCGTTTTACGGTCAAGATGTTCTTTCCCAATAATGGTGATATCCTTATACCACAACTTAAACCACAACAAAAACCAAAAGTTTCGGAGATAGAAATGAGAAAACTTAAATTTCTCTGGGTTGCCAAGAGGTAATTTTTCCATAACCGATTATTTCTTTTCCAATTGTGCCTGCAATTCTGCAACTTGTTTTTTCAAGTCATTCATTTCTTTCACTACCTTCGGAAGATTACGAAAATAAACGTATGACCGTTTGAACTCGTGACCTTCGAATGCCGGAGCACCCATCAGTTTTGTATTGTCAGGAACATCGGCAAAAATACCTGATTTACCGCCACATTGCACACCATTGCCAATGTGAAGATGCCCCGCAACGCCCGTCTGACCTCCTATCATACAATTATTGCCCATCTTAGTAGAACCAGCAACACCAGATTGACCTGCTATCACACAATCAGAACCAATCACGCAGTTGTGACCAATTTGAATAAGATTGTCGATTTTCGTACCTTTTTCAATGATGGTTGAACCCATCGTAGCACGGTCAATCGTGGCATTGGTACCAATTTCCACATTTTCTTTCAAAATAACATTTCCCGTTTGCGGAATCTTCATATAACTTCCGTCTTCAAGTGGAGCAAATCCAAATCCGTCCCCACCGACAACCGAACCAGGTTGCAAGATGCAATTATCTCCTATCTCACAGTCGTTCAGCACAATAGCACCAGCGTGAATCAAACAATTTTTGCCAATCTTTGCAAACGGATAAATGGTAACATTAGGATAAATTTTGCAACCGTCACCAATTTCGGCAAATTCGCCAACCGACACAAAATCGCCTATATACACGCCTTTACCGATTTTCGCCTTACGATGAATGCGGGCTTTGCGAGAAATGCCTTTCAAATTCTTTGCCTGCTTTTCCTTTTCATAGAAAACCAAAAGTTTCGTAAATGAAGAATAAGGATCGTCAACACGAATCAGCGTCGAAGAAATCGGCTGCTCTGGCTGAAATGTCTTGCTACATACGATAGCCGTGGCATTTGTCGTATAAATATAGGGAGTATATTTTGGATTCGCCAAAAAGGTGATGGAACCTTCGCGTCCCTCTTCAATCTTAGAAACTCTCACAATTTTTGCATCCTTATCGCCGTCAACAACTCCGTTGAGTGCCTGGGCTATACGTTCTGCTGTAAATTCAAATTTCATAATATGTCGTTCTTTTTTTACAAAAGTACACAAATTCAAAAAAATCGAATAAAAAAAGGCCGTCAATTCAAGTTGACAGCCCATATAATTTACTCGTATGATTATACCAGAACCGACAGGAATTTTGCACGAGCACCGTCAACGGTTCTAATTGCATGCGAAATCGACGAGTTGAAGAACACACTGTCGCCTTCACGCATAATGATTTTTTCGTCCTTGAAGTGTACTTCCATAGTTCCTTCCAAAACGAACAAAAATTCTTGACCTTCATGTGAACTGAATTGTACATTTTCGTCGCTTGCATCGGCAGTCACCACGAAGAAATTCGCTTTCTTGCCAATAAAATCAGATGCAAGTGCTTGATATTTATAGCGTTTGTGACGTTGTACGCTCACACCTTCGCCCTTACGAGTAACGGTATAATTCATTTCCTTAGGATCTTCACCCGTCAACAAAAGCTTAACATCGACATTGTACAAATTTGCAATTTTCAAGATAGAACTAACAGGAATATCAATCTTCCCAGATTCATAATCTTGATATTCAAACTTATTGATGCTTAACTTCTTAGCTGCCTCTTCTGCCGAAAGACCACACGCATTTCGTGCGGCAATAATTCTTTCTGCGATTTCTTCTGTTTGTTCTCTCATAATTATATGTTTTAAATTTGTAATCCTCCACAAATAGGAATAACCTGTCCCGTTACATAACTTGAAAGTTCAGATGCCAAGAATACGCACACATTGGCTACATCCTGCACTGTTCCTGCTCTGTGCAAAGGGATGCGAGTCTTCCATTCTTCCAAAATATGTTCTGGCAACTGGGCTGTCATATCCGTCATAATAAATCCTGGAGCTACCGCGTTACATCGGATATTGCGGACGCCGAACTCACGGGCAATTGATTTTGTGAAGCCAATTATTCCCGCTTTTGAAGCCGAATAGTTTGCCTGACTCACATTTCCTGAAATGCCAACCACCGAACTCACGTTGATAATGCTTCCCGAACCTTGTTTCCACATATATGGTTGCACGGCCTTGGTCATTGCAAACACTGATTTTAGGTTCACGTTGATGACAGCGTCCCACTGCTCCTCAGTCATCCGTTTCATTGCATTATCCTTGGTTATTCCCGCATTATTGACAAGAATATCTATCGAACCAAAATCTTCAACTATTTGTTTCACGACCTCTTGTGCCGAATCAACCTGAGCTGCGTTAGAGGCGTATCCTTTTACCTTCACACCCGACTGTGCTATGTCCGACTCAGTAGCAATCATTGCGTCATTGCGTTCCAAATCGGTGAATGCGACATTGCATCCGTGCGAAGCAAACATAAGGGCGATTGCCTTTCCAATGCCTCGATTAGCACCTGTAATTACAGCAGTTTTTCCTTGTAATAAATTCATACATTTTTGTTTATATCTGCAAATATAACTTTTTTTCGGAAAATATCACAGGATATATACATATAAAAAAAGAGCCGACTCATAAGAATCGGCTCTCCTTATAATTATGGTATCACTATACACGTTTTTCTTTGATACGTGCTTTCTTACCTGTCAAATCACGCAAGTAGAAAATGCGAGCACGACGAACTTTTCCTTTTTTGTTAATCTCGATTTTTTCAATCATAGGAGAATTAACAGGGATAATTCTTTCTACACCAACATTACCAGACATTTTTCTCACGGTAAATGTTTCTACACTACCTTCGTTTCTTCTTTGAAGAACTATTCCACGGAATTGTTGGATACGTTCCTTGTCACCTTCCTTAATTTTATAATGTACCGTAATGGTATCTCCACTCTTAAAATCAGGCCATTCTTTCTTCTCGATAACCTCGTTCTTTACTTCGTCTAATAGATTCATCTCATTTATATTTTAGGGTCGGCAAATATAATTCTTTTTTTAGAATTTACACAACTTTGAAAAAATCTTTTGAAAAAAATACGACAGAATCGAAAAAAAATCCTCATCTACCCTCTTCTTTCCAAGGTCTTCAATGTATCACCACAAATCAATTATTTCGTCAAACTCTTTGTTATCCAACGATATAGTGCATCAAGACGAGCGTCAAGGGATTTGGGAATCATATCTTCGATGAAAGAAATTTCGCGATAGCGGGCTTCAATGGTAATAACCGCCTGTATGGTATCCTGAACCTTTGTGGCTTTCAGCTGAATACGTAAATCGTTAGCTTGCACACCTGTTATTCCCCAGAACGTGAGAGGTTCAACCAATATGAAATTTGCCGTCACCATATTTCCACTCTCCGCATAGTTGATTTTGAACACACAATCTCCCAAAGAATTGTCTTGCAACAGACAATAATAATCGGTAGTTGGTCGGACAATGATTTTGTCATCGGCAACGAATCTCTTTTCTTTCGTATTATTGATAAATCCCGCCTCCTTGTATAGCGTCTCCCATCGTTCGTGGCTATTGGAATAATATTGGATTCCTTTCAATGTAGAAATAGATGAAAACACCTTTGAAACATCAGAAATATCACCCTTATACGAGATAGTGAACGTTTTTGTCTTCCGAAAGTTCGGATTGTCAACCTCCCCTATTGCCGATGCGAAACCACACAGCAGTACAAAAAGGGAAAATATGGTAAATTTCTTGAACAAAATGATTTTTTACAAACCGATTACGGCAAAGATAGAAATTTTTTCAAATCTCTATCACCCTCGGTTTGAACGTCAGCCCATAACGGTGCGTCGAGATAGAGCCGTTTGAGAACACAATATCGTGCTGGCGGACTATGCCGTTTGCACAGTGGATATGCCCGAACAGATGCAACTTGGGCTTTATTTCCAGAACTTTTTGCAGAAGTTGTTCGCTGCCATAGTGAATATCGTCGTCCAAATCCAAAATTCCTTTTGGCGGCTGATGAGTAATCAGCACGTCGGTGTCGGACGGAATGGCGGCAATCACCCGTTTGTCCTCGCCAGTAAGGTCGTATTCCATAAACATGGGAACGCCATAGAACTTCACGCCATCGATTGTCACACCTGAGTTTTGCAGGAAATACACGTTTTCGTCAAGACCATCTATATTGCTGTCAAACAACAGATTATCGTGATTGCCCGCAATAAAAATCTTGTATTTGTACGGCAAATCGCAAAACCAATTTATGAAATCGAACAATTCATTTTCGGTACTGGCAAGACTCATATCCCCCGAGTGGACAATCACGTCCGCTTCGGGTAAATCACGCAAATCCTTGTGAAGATTGTGCGTATCGGAAATGTGAAGGATTCTCATTTATATTATCTTATTTTAGAATCGACAAATATAACACGGTTTCCCTTGCTTTTTACACAATTCGATGTCTGATTTTGTGCCAGCCGAGGAACCATCCCAGAAGGCAAAACAAACATCACACGCCTTGATAATCTCAACATTACGGGCAATTCCAGCCCCCAGCCCGTTTTTCCAATTTGGTTTAAACACTTTTAAAGACTTTTTGCACTCCGTTGCATACCGTTCGGCAAGTTTATCGGCACCTTCCGCGCCGCCAGAAATCACCTCGTAGATAAACAACTCTTTCTCCTTGCGGATTTGCTGAATGAAGGAATACATTTTTTCGTAATCATTGAACGAACGACTCCCTACAATCGCAGCTTTTACTGTTTTCATAAGCACACTATTTAAAAGAACGACATAAATTTCACCCGAAATCGCTGCAAAGATAAGAACTGCCTATGCCGAAAGCCTGCACAAGCGGAAAAAATCTTTCATTAATTTTGTCTCGTCAGCAAAAAAATTGGCTCATGACTTTCACAATCACAGGCATTGACAAAATCATATGTACCGTTGACTTTCCGTAAGATATAAATAGGTTCTTTCGCGCCAGTCGAATCGTTAATAAAATTCAAGACAGAATCTTTTGTAATGCACCAGCGGAACGGCTTGGGCTCATTTATTTGGGGAGCAAACAAAGAAATTATTGGTAATTTACATTTTAACACTCCATCGCCTTTTTCATAAAACAATATATCCACGTCAGTCCCAACAGTCAGCATAGACACAAGCAAATTGGCAAAAACCTCCTCGTAAGCATTTTGAAATTGGGGTGCGGGCGAACATAAATCAATTTTATATCGTCCCGCAAATTTCTTTGAATTGAAACTTGACGAGCTCGAACTGCCGCAAGAAACCAGCAAAAACAAAAGAAGAAATACAAAAATACATTTTCTCATAATGCACAAATTTAGAAAAAAAATGATTTAATGACACTTACAACGAAATACTATTTCTCCTATTCCATACTTTAAAATTTAATTATTCACCAACTAATATGTCAAACAGTTTCATATTCGCCACGTCATCATACGTGTCCGCAGGAATTTTGTCCTCGAACTTGCTCCAAAACACGGTGGCACAAGCTTTCCCGATATCATCGTTGTTCACGACCAACCGCCAGTTAAGTCTTTCTTCAAATTCTTCAAGAAAATGCAACCAACTAATCCAATCCGACCGAGAAATATAGTCCCAATCAACGTAATCGGCATATTGGCGAAGGATTTCTATATCGTGCTTTTCTACAATTACACTTGTGACAACGCTCCAACTCAACGGCAAGGGTATTTCTGTAAATCCTAACTGAAAAAAGCATTGTTCGATTAGTTTCTCGTCATTATGTTCCATATCCGAATTGTTTTCAGACACAAAAGTATGACGAGGGTATGCGTAAAGTTTGCCGAAGGGGAAATGTTTTGTTTTTTTCTCAAAAAATAATATATTTGTTCCAATATGAATAAATTTCTAAATCCCTAAAAATGAAACTATATAAAATCATAACAACAGAAAAAGATGGTACTTGGGACAGATTAGTTGAAGATCTTTCAAAACACAAAAATTGTATAAAGGAAAAGAAAAAAGCAAGTGCAAAAGAAATTTTTGATTTTTATATTAAACAAGATTTTCTAAATGGTAAGCCATACCTGCCAGGATTAAAATTAGATACAAACACTCAAGATAATTTTGGATTTTACATAAGTAGATACAAAAGAAACTATGATAGATATTTTTCTTCAAATATTAAAATAGAAGAAAAATTATCTGATGATATAAAAA
>JAGCOW010000059.1 GCA_017642535.1 Bacteroidales bacterium
ATAGGAGGTTATGCTTTTTATGGAAATACAGGTTTAGTCTCGGTAACCATTCCAAGTAGTGTCACGTCAATAGGAGAAAGGGCGTTCCAAGCTTGCTCAAATGTGCAAGAATTTGTATTCGAAGGCGAAACACCGCCAACATTTGGAACCTTCGTATTCGGGTCATCGTGCCCGATATATGTTCCTACCGCATTGGCGATAACAGCATATAAGAATGCTGCTAATATGAGCACTTATGCAAGCCGTGTGCAGATGAGACCGATTGAAGTAGATGGCGTAAAATATCAATTACAAGAAGACGGAACGTTTGCCGTAAGTAGGAACAACTATTCTGCCGAAATTGTCATTCCAAGTAGCATTAATTACAATGGAGTGGCAACTGCGGTCACAGCTATAAACTCCAATGCGTTCTCTAATTGCACCGGTTTGACTGCGGTGACCATTCCCGAAGGTGTCACGACAATAGGTCAATCTGCGTTCGAAGGTTGCACAGGTTTGACATCAGTAACAATTCCCGAAAGTGTCACGTCAATAGAAAGTTCTGCGTTTAGTGGTTGCACCAACTTGACAAAGGTTATACTCAACAGCAATGCCGTTGCTTCAAAAACATATACAAGCAGTTCAAACCTTAAAAATATATTCGGCACCCAGATAACCGAATATGTCTTGGGCGAGGATGTTACAGCAATAGGAAATTATGCTTTTTATGGTTGCACAGGTTTGACATCGGTAACCATTCCCGAAAGCGTTACATCAATAGGAAGTAATGCGTTCAGTAGTTGCTCGAAAGTGCAAGAATTTGTATTCGAAGGCGAAACGCCGCCGACATTTGGATCCAGTGCATTCTATAATACAGGCTCTGGTCCAATATATGTTCCTACCGCATCGGCTGTAACAGCATATAAGGCGGCTACAAATATGAGCAGTTATGCAAGCCGTGTAACAATTATGCCTACCTATGTTGTAGTTGATGGCATCAAATATCAATTGCAGGAAGATGGAACATTTGCCGTGGTGGCGAACAGCTATTCGGGCGAAGTGGTCATTCCAAGTAGCATTAATTACAATGGAGAGGCAACTGCGGTCACAGCTATAAACACCAATGCGTTCTCTAATTGCACTGATTTAACTGCGGTAACCATTCCAAGTAGTATTGCTTCAATAGCGGCTGATGCTTTCTCTGGTTGCACCAACTTGACAAAGGTTACACTCAACAGCAATGCCATTGCTTCAAAAACATATACAAGCGATTCAAACCTTAAACATATATTTGGCGACCAAGTAACCGAATTTGTTCTGGGCGAAGGTGTTACAGCAATAGGAGACTTTGCTTTTTTGGGAAATACAGGTTTAGTCTCGGTAACAATTTCCGAAGGTGTCACGTCAATAGGACGTGCTGTGTTCAGTGGTTGCACCAACTTGACAAAGGTTACACTCAACAGCGATGCCATTGCTTCAAATTCAAACCTTAAAAATATATTCGGCTCTCAAGTAACCGAATATGTCTTGGGCGAAGGTGTTACAGCAATAGGATACCATGCTTTTTATGGAAATACAGGTTTAGTCTCGGTAACAATTTCCGAAGGTGTCACGTCAATAGGCAACGAAGCATTCCGTGGTTGCACTGGTTTGACATCGGTAACCATTCCAAGTAGTGTCACGTCAATAGGAGAAAGGGTGTTCTATGGTTGCACTGGTTTGACATCGGTAACAATCCCCGAAAGTGTCACGTCAATAGGAGAATGGGCGTTCTATGGTTGCACTGGTCTAACATCGGTAACAATTCCGAACAGCGTGACCTCGATTGGAAATTATGCATTCTCTAGTTGCACAGGTTTGACATCAGTAACAATTCCGAACAGCGTGACCTCGATTGGAAATTATGCATTCTATAGTTGCACAGGTTTGACATCAGTAACAATTTCCGAAGGTGTCACGTCAATAGGAGAAAATGCGTTCTATAGTTGCTCAAATGTGCAAGAATTTGTATTCGAAGGCGAAACACCGCCAACATTTGGAGCCATTGTATTCTATAATACCGGCTCTGGTCCAATATATGTTCCTACCGCATTGGCGATAACAGCATATAAGAATGCTGCTAATATGAGCAACTATGCAAGCCGTGTGAAAGTGAGACCTATAGAAGTGGATGGTATCAGATATAGAATAAAAGATGATGGCACTTCTGCGGTAATGGCAAAAAACTATTCTGGCGATATTGTCATTCCAAGCAGTGTTGAATATAATGGAGTTGAAATTCCAGTGACATCAATAGAAAGTAGTGCGTTCTATAATTGTGACGGTTTAACATCAATAACAATTAACAACGATGCTGATTTTAGTTCTGCAGATCTGTATTTCATAATAGATGGTATCAGGTATAAGGTATTAAATAAAAATTCAGTTGCTGTTGCATATTATCCATGTTCAGATGAGGCAGTAATTCCAGAAACTGTTACGTTCGGTAATACTTTCGATGTTACTTCTATAGACGGATCTGCATTCTCTGGTTGCACAGGTTTGACATCGGTAACCATTCCAAGTAGTATTACTTCAATAGCGACTAACACATTTAGTGGTTGCACCAACTTGACAAAGGTTACACTCAACAGCAATGCCGTCGCTTCATACAATTCATACAATACATACAATTTTAACTTTTATACTATATTCGGTTTCCAAGTAACAGAATATGTATTGGGCGAGGATGTTACAGCAATAGGAAATTATGCTTTTTATGGTTGCACAGGTTTGACATCGGTGACCATTCCCGAAGGTGTCACGTCAATAGGCAATTCTGCGTTCTATAATTGCAAGAAACTTACATCAATAATCATTCCAGAAAGCGTCAGGTCAATAGGAAATTATGCTTTTTATGGTTGTTCAAATGTGCAAGAATTTATATTCGAAGGCGAAACACCGCCGACATTCGGATCCAGTGCATTCTATAATACCGGCTCTGGTCCAATATATGTTCCTACCGCAGAGGCAGTAACAGCATATAAGGCGGCTGCAAACATGAGCTCTTATGCAAGCCGTGTGAAAGTGAAGCCAGTTTACACAATATCGGTTGTTGCCAATAATGACGAGTATGGCACGGTAAGCGGAAGTGGCACCTACGATGCCCTCATAACACCTGCCATTACCATTTCGGCTACGGCGGCGGAACAATACGGCTTTGCGTATTGGAACGAGGATGGAAACACCGAAGCAACCCGCACAATAACGTTAACTGGCGATGCAACGTACACCGCCGTATTCAAACGACTGATTACGGTGAGCAACATAGCCGTTGCTGATAAGGTTTACGACGGTACAACTACGGCAATAGTTACGTATGAATCGGCTGGCGTGGTTGAAAATGATGATGTGACAATTGAAGCGACTGCTAATTTCGCCGATAAAAAGATAGGTGAAGGTAAAGCAGTGACAGTCAATTTTGAACTTGGCGGTGAAGATGCCGACAATTACACCATAAATGCGGAAACAGCAGAATTGAAAGCAAGCATTACTGCTAAGACAGTCGCAATCAGCGAAATTGCTGCCGAAAACAAGGAATATGATGGTACTACTATGGCAACAGTTTCTTATTCTGCAACAGGCGTAGTTGAGAATGACGATGTAACAATAGAACCAACTGCTGAATTTGAAGACAAGAATGTTGGCGAAGACATTGCAGTAACCTATTCATTTGCAATATCTGGCGACGATGCCGACAATTACGTTTTGTCAGTTGAAAATACTGAATTGAAGGCAAACATCACAGCCAAAGCAATCGCAATCAGCAACATTGTTGCCGAAAACAAAGAATACGACGGCTCTGCAGCGGCTACTGGTTCGTTTACTTACGATGAGTCAGCCGTTCTTGAAGGTGAATCGGTAACTATCGGCTACGAAGCGTCATTTGCCGATAAAAACGTGGGCGAAGATAAAACTGTTACGTTCACATTCTCGTTGAGCGGTGACGACAAGGACAACTATGCTCTCGCAAGTAAAACAGCAACGGCAACAGCAAACATTACTACCAAATCAATCACAATCAGCGAACTTGCTGTCGAAAACAAAGAGTACGACGGCAATACTGCGGCAACTGTTACTTATACTGTAAATGGCGTAGTTGAAAATGACGATGTAACAATTGAACTAACCGCTGAGTTTGCAGATGAGAATGTAGGCGAAGACAAAGCAGTAACCTATTCATTTGCAAAATCAGGCGACGATGCTGACAATTACGAATTGTCGGTTGAGAATGCCGAATTGAAGGCAAACATTACGGCAAAATCAATCGCTGTAAGTGAAATTGTTGCTGAAAACAAAGAGTATGATGGTTCTGCAACTGCTACTGGTTCGTTTACATACGATGAGTCAGCTGTTCTTGATGGAGAATCGGTAACTATCGGCTACGAAGCGGCTTTTGCAGATAAGAACGTGGGTGCAGATAAAACTGTTACGTTCACATTCTCGTTAAGTGGTGACGACATGGACAACTATGCTCTTGCAAGTGAAACAGCAACGGCAACAGCAAACATTACTACCAAATCAATCACAATCAGCGAAATTACTGCTGAAAACAAAGAGTACGACGGTGTTACTGCGGCAACGGTTACTTATACTGCAAATGGCGTAGTTGAGAATGACGATGTAACAATCGAACCGACCGCTGAGTTTGCAGATGAAAAAGTTGGCGACGACAAAGCAGTAACCTATTCATTTGCAAAATCTGGCGAAGATGCAGATAATTACACTTTGTCGGTTGAAACCGTTGATTTGAAAGCAAACATTACAGCCAAAGAAATTTCAATCAATGAAATCGTTGTAAATGACAAGGAATATGATGGTACTACAACTGCTACCGCTACATTTACAACGGTAGGAGCAATTGAAAACGAAGATGTGGCTGTTAATTACACGGCAACATTCGGCGATAAAAATGCTGAAGAAAACAAAACTGTTTCTTTAACATTTGAATTGGCAGGTGAAGATATTGCCAATTATGTTCTTGCAAGTTCAACTGCTACGGCAACGGCAGAAATCACAGCCAAACCAATTGCAGTCAGCAACATTGCGGCTGACAACAAGATCTTCGACGGCGAAACAACCGCCACGCTTGCATTCGAGCTTGATGGTGTTCTCGAAAACGACGAAGTTGAAGTTTCTTATACTGCAAATTTTGCCGATGAGAATGTAGGCGACAACAAAGCCGTTACGTTCAACTTCGCAAAATCGGGTGCCGACGAAGCTAACTATGAATTGGCTGTTGAAGCAACCGAACCGAAAGCTGCCATTACGGCTTACACTTCGGTAGAGGTTACAATCACCGAGAACAGCGGAACAGAAACGTATGACGGCACAGAAAAAACAGTGACTGGCTACGCAGTTGAAATCAATTCTGAGTTGTACAAGGAATCAGATTTCGCATTCAACGGTACGGCAGAAGTGAAAGGCACTAATGCAGGCGAATACGAAATGAACATTGTTGCTTCGGATTTCGAAAACACCAACACCAACTTTGCCGATGTCAAATTCAACGTGGTTGACGGCAAACTTACTATTGAAAAATCTGCAGAAACACCGAATATGCCAGAAGTTACGGCAGAAACACGTCTTTTGAACGTTACCGATGTGGCACTGCCCGAAGGTTGGGCTTGGGCTGACGAAACTATTGTTTTGGAAGAAGGCGAAAACTCTGCCGTTGCCAACTATGTGGGCGACGATGCGGACAACTACACAATTAAATCAGTTACAATCACAATTACTCGTCTTCCTTGCTTGCACGACGGCGAATACACCGTTGTTGACGCGCAAGAAGCTACGTGTACGGCTGACGGCTATACTGGCGACCACAAATGTTCTATCTGTGGTGCGATATTCGAACAAGGTTCGGTAATTCCTGCCAAAGGTCACAATGCTGGCGAACCAGTAATTGAAAACTACATTGCACCAACGTGTAAAGAAGCTGGTTCGGTTGATACGGTTTACTACTGTACAATCGACGGCGACCTAATCAGTCGTGAAACACACGTACTTCCAGTTGTTGACCACGTGCCAGGCAAGAAAGTTGCTGAGAATTATGTTCCTGCAACGATTACGACAGAAGGAGCGGTTGACTCCGTTGTATATTGTGTAATTGGCGGTGAGGAATTGAGTCGTGAACATTTCGTTCTACCTGTTCTTGACCACGAACATATCGCAGGCGAACCAACAGAAGAAAATCGTGTTGAACCTACGTGTTTGATTGATGGTTCTGTTGATACGGTGGTATATTGTACCGTAATTGGCGAAGAACTCAGTCGCGAACACTTTGTACTTCCTGCCCTTGGTCACACGGCCGGCGAGGCAGTAGTTGAAAACTACACCGCTCCAACGTGTACCGAAGCTGGTACGGTTGATACGGTTTACTATTGCACAATTGACAATGAAGAAATCAGCCGTGAAACATACGTACTCGAAGCAAAAGGACACCAACCAAGCGAAAAGGTTGCTAAGAATTACGTGGCTCCTACGTGTCTGGTGGCAGGTTCGGTTGATTCCGTAGTAACTTGTACAGTTTGTGGTGAAATATTGAGCGAAGAACATTTTGTACTTCCTGCTCTTGGTCACACGGCAGGCGAGGCAGTAGTTGAAAACTACACTGCTCCAACCTGTACCGAAGCTGGTACGGTTGATACATTGTATTACTGTACAATCGACGGCGAATTGATTAGCAAGGAAACATACGAACTTCCTGCTACTGGTCACAAACCAAGCGAAAAAGTTGCAGTAAATTATGTTCCAGCAACTACTACCACCGAAGGTTCTGTTGATTCAGTGATAACCTGTACGGTTTGTGGCGAAGTATTGTACAGCGAACATTTCGTTCTTCCAATCCTCGACCACGAACACATAGCTGGAGCACCAATTGAGGAAAATCGTGTAGAACCTACGTGTTTGCTTGATGGTTCAGCTGACACGGTTGTATATTGTACTGTAAATGGCGAAGAACTCAATCGCGAACATTATGTACTTCCTGCTCTTGGACACAAACCGAGCGAAAAGGTTGCTAAGAACTACGTCGCTCCTACATGTTTGGTTGCTGGTTCGGTTGACTCAGTAATCACTTGTACAATTTGTGGCGAAGTATTGAGCGAAGAACACTTTGATCTTCCTGCTACAGGTCATATTGCTGGAGAGCCAGTAGTTGAAAACCACACCGCTCCAACGTGTACAACGACGGGAACGGTTGATACGGTTTACTACTGTACAGTCGACGGAGACCTCATCAGTCGTGAAACACACGTGCTTCCTATGCTTGAACATGTTCCAGGTGAAAAAGTTGCTGAGAACTATGTAGCACCGACGTTCACCTCAGTTGGCTCAGTTGATTCTGTTGTATATTGTACAATTGGTGGCGAAGAATTGAGCCGTGAAACGTTCGAATTGCCAATGCTTCAGAAGGCAGTTGAAAAAATTGAAATCCTTTCAATGCCGAAGACAGAATATGTTGTTGGCGAGGACATCGACATCACTGGAGCAAAGATTTCGGTTACATTCAACGACGGAAGTGTTGAGGAAATCGACCTCACAAACGAAATGTTGAGCGGTTTCGACAATACGCTTGTTGCCGAACAGGACATCACCGTAACGTATCTCACATTCACCACCACAATTCACGTGACGGTGAACGAGAAGACGGCCGTTTCCGACATTGCAACCGATGCTACGTCAATCTACGCATACGGTCACACAATCGTGGTTGAAACTACGCTTATGGGTGACATCATTGTAAACGATGTGAATGGTAGAATTGTTGCCAAATCGCAATCAAACGGCGACCGTACGGAAATATACGTTCCAAAAGTTGGCGCGTATGCAGTAAGAATCGGCACCGTTTCGCAAAAAGTTGTGATTCGTTAACCAACATTGTAGGGACGCGGCGTGCCACGTCCGAATTATAAATCAAAGGGCTGCCACGAAAGTGGTGGCCTTTTTTTGCGTGGTAAAATATTGAAACGAGAAAGGAAGTTATATTTGCATCGTCCAAAAATAGGCCGAAAGTTTAGAAACTGGGCAAAACTGATTAAGTTCGTGCAGCGTTTCTGTTATTGGAACGTTTGAAAAAAGGAAAATACCCGTTCCACGTGTAGAGGCTCTGGCATCGCCCTTCCTGTCAGAACGAGCAACGCAGAACCCACGCCGATATGAAAATAGTACGAGCGTACTATATAAATCCATATCTAATGGGCATCCATCGTTGCTTTGCGTTCGACAGGAATGTGTGTTGAAACTGCCAGATTTCTACACGTCTAAAACAAAGCGTTAGATAAACGCCATTTTACTTTTGTTTTCCCCTATGAAAAAATCATCAAGGAAACCCTTTTCAAAAATAGTCTTTTTTACGGAAATAACTTATATGTGGTTGAATTTTTCAAAAGGAATCAAAATTCCCAAAATCAAACAACTAATCTTCAAAAACTTTTAGAACAATGTCCGAATATCCAATGACAAGAATTCTTCCGCCGAAATACCGCCACTCCCAACTATAAACGCTCTATGAGGATTAAAAGTCGTTTTAAAATTTGTAAGTCCGACCGTTGATTTTTCGGCGTTACTTTTTACTTCAATAGCGATAATAGAATCTTTTTTACGCAGAATGAAATCAACTTCTTCGTTGCCCTCGTGCCAATAAAAAACCTCGAATCGGTTGATATACGCCTGACTAACCAAATATGCCCCGATACCTGATTCAAAAATATGCCCCCATTCTGTTCTGTCGGCTTTCGCCTGAACAAATGTATATGGACGGAACACAGTTTTCAAAGCATTGTTATAAACTTGAAATTTTGGAATACTCGCTCGTCGTCGGGCATTATCCACACTATATCGCTGCAATGCACACAGCAAACCACTTTCGTCAAGCAATCGAAGATAACCCGAAAGCGTAACGGTATTACCTGCATCTTGGAGCGAACCAAGCATTTTTGTAAGCGAAAGCATTTGTCCGGAATATGCGGCACCGAGTTCAAATGTTTGTCGGAGCAAGGCTGGTTTCCCTATGGGAGTGTCCCACAAAATGTCCTTTTGCAAAGTCGCATCTATAATTGACGATTGAATATATTCCAGACAACGTTCTTCGTCATCAATCATAGTCCCAATACCAGGATAACCACCATAAAATAAATACTGGTCTAAATTGAAATTGAAACATTCTTTCATTTCAAGATAGTTCCAGTGCGTCATACGAATAACTTCGAAACGACCGGCAAGCGATTCCGACAGTCCTCTTTCCAACAACACACGGCTACTGCCAAGAATCAAAACCTTTATATTTCTATCGTTGAACGTGTCTTCGTCCCATTCTTTTTTTACAGCTTCACTCCAATTTTTTATTTTCTGAATCTCATCAATTACTAATAGAATTGGTTTGCTCTTGTCGTTTTCATATATGCTACGCACAGCATCCCAACAGGTAGAAATCCACGTGTTGTCTGACTTGGGAACATTATCGGCTGAAAAAAGTTGGTACGGCATTTCACAGTCTTTCAAAACCTGTTTTACCACGGTGGATTTTCCCACTTGCCGTGGTCCCATAATAACTTGAATGAACTTTCTTTGTTCTTCTATTCGATTTTTAATTATTTGATATTCAGCTTTTTTGTACATATTTGATTTCGTTTACTTATTCCATTGAGTAATTTTACTCATTCTATTGAGTAATTTTACTCAATGCAAATATATAAAAAATATTTTCCACAGTGAATTATTGAAAGAAAATTTGGTGAAGTAATTCGCCAAAATCATAAAATACATATTTCCGACAACTCTTGAGAGATTCTGTTAAATATAGTAAAAATGCGAACACTTTGTTATTTTTAGGTAAAGAATCCATGAAAGAAACAACGACCTGATTCGCCATAAAAAGAGGGAAAAGCACTGCTTTTCCCTCTTTTTATTATTCTCACCCCTTGCTATTTCGTCATTTCGACCGAAGGGAGAAATCTACTTAAACAACTAATTTTTCGGTACAACCGAATAACTAATTTTTAATGCATTTGCCTTACGCAATTCCATTTTTACATCGGTTACGATACCCATTTTTGCCTTGGAATCAACCTTAAGCGAAACGGTCATTTTTGAACGGTCGTTTGCTGGCATTGATTCTTTTTCCAACTCAACGAATTGGAAGATTTTTGAGCAGTCTTCAATCGATTCATTCAACTGGATTACAGGTTGTGTACCATAAATCTTTTGCAATTGCAATGTTGGAGCAGCTATATAGATGTTGCTCACCAACGATTTTTTCTCCAATTTCGTAAATTCAGTTGCTCTTGGCAAATGTGGTTTCTTAACCAACAACGTACTTTCACGCATAGTTGTAGATACCATGAAGAAGAATATCAACATGAAGATAATATCAGGCAACGACTGCGTTGAAATAGCAGGAGGTGTTTTCTTTTCTTTACTTCTAAACTGTGCCATAACTATTTCCCTCCAATGTTTTTAGGTTCTGCTTCCGAAATCTTTTGAGGAATTATTTGCTTAATAATATCCTGCTGATTCTCTTTCAAATCGTTAAAAGCTTTCTTGAAGTATTTCTTTGCGTAAATATCCTTCACTTCGTTGTAAGCAGCAATGATTTCGTTCTGTACCTCAATATATTTTTCATACGAAGTACCACGGTCATTCTGAATACTTACAATTGCCTTCGTGACTTTTACCGTGCCTATGCCGGGGATATTTTCTTCGGTATAGCCAGGATAGCGTTTATCCTCACTGTCGTTGTTCATATTCAACAAGAATTCTCTGCACGCTTTGCGTAAATCGCGAGAGTTCATAGGTTTTTTCTCAACCATGAGTTTGTCATCCTTGTTGACCAGCACAACGAACAAGTTCTTGTCCAATACCTTAATATCTTCCTGTTGTTCGGTTGGATCCTGATAGGGAGGCAACATACGGAACAATCCCTTGTCAGTGTCCATTGTAGTAGCAACCAAGAAGAATATCAATAGCATGAACGAGATGTCGGCCATTGAAGAAGAATTTATTTCTGGAACTTTCTTTCCCATATTCTTTTGGATATTAAAGAGGGAAATTGCTTCCCCTCTCGTTTATCTATTTTCTTAAAAACTTAATTACAAATGACGACAGGATTGCTACCACGGCACCTCCTAACAAGAAGTAAACCGTATATAACAATGTATCTGTCAGTTTTACGTCAAATAACGTGATTTCTCCGTCAAATCCTAAGATTTCTGGAATTACATCAGATGATAGCAAGAAACCAATTAGTACAATTGCTACGACAAATATGGCTGTTATCATAGTTGTCTTCGACATCTTTTTGCCACTTGTGAATGCTGAATAGAACAGCAACACTATCATAGAACCAACGGCTAAGATTATCAATATGAATGCGAATACCAAATAGGTGTCGGCATAATTGATACATTCTTGACTACATTCTGTGATATCTACACCAAGATTTTTCTCTTTAGCCATAATGTCTTCATAGCTAAGAGCACATGAATCGGCTGGCAACATATATGATTGCCCGTTGGCATCTACACCTTCACAAACCGACAACTTGCAAGCCAAGCAGTCTTTCCCTGAAGCTGCAGCCCAAAACCACACTGTCATCACCAATGAAATGACCAACAGTGCGATATAGCCGTATTTGAATACTGTATTAAACTTTTGATTATCCATCAGAAATTATTTTTTAGCGTTATACTTAACAACCATGTCAATCAATGAGATAGAAGAATCTTCCATATCTGTTGTTAAATCATCAATCTTTGACAACAAGTAGTTGTAGAATACTTGCAAAATCATAGCTACAATCAAACCACCTACGGTAGTCAACAATGCAACCTTGATACCACCTGCAACGACTGTTGGCGACATTTCACCTGCAACGGCGATGTCATCGAATGCCTGGATCATACCGACAACCGTTCCCAAGAATCCAAGAGAAGGAGCAAGACCGATACACAATGAAACCCAAGTCAAACCTTTTTCCAAAAGACCCATTTGAACGCTACCATAAGAAGCAACTGTCTTTTCTACCATTTCTGGTCCGTCGGAAAGACGAGTCAAACCTTGGTAGAATATGCTTGCTACTGGACCTGGAGTGTTACGGCAAATTTCTTTTGCTGCTTCCTCGTCGCCTTTGTCCAAAGCTGCTTCAATGTTTTCCAATAATTTCTTTGTGTTTGTCGTAGCTAAATTCAAGTAAAGAATTCTTTCAATTGAGATAGCAACACCAAGTATTAAACAGATTAATACCAATGCCATGAAACCAGCACCACCTTCGATGAATTTCTCTTTGATGACTTGGTGGAAACCTTTCTCTTCTGGAGCAACGATTTCTTCCTCTGCTGTTGTTGCTTCTTCAGCAACTGCCGTTGACTCTGCTTGTTCGTTAGAAACTGCTTCAGTAGCTGTTGAATCAACTTTTGCTACATCTTCTTGTGAAAATGATGTCAGGTTGAACAATCCCAACGCCATCAATACTACTAATACTTTTTTCATAATTTTAATTATTAATACTTTCTTTTATTTGATACTTAATTTATTGTTTACTATCCTTTTAAATCTATGGAGAAAAAGTTTTTGGACTATCTCTCCTTTAGACCTCGCCAAATATACGTATTTTTTTTTATTCACAATTTACATTGCAAGAAAAATGAGATGAATTTGGATAAAACCTCCTTCTTATGTTCATATTTTCAATCGTTTCAATATGGTCTCTGCATTAAATACTTTGTCTAACGCAGGGAAATAAAGTTCTACGGCTTCTTTTTGGAGTTTTTTAGCATAAAAATCCGAGAAGAAATAGATTCCGTTGCTGATGACGTAATGCAATATGAAGAACCGATATGCCTCTTTGATAAACCGAACTTCGTTTTCGGTCAATGGGAAAATGGCGTGATATTCTTCCAAAAACAGCAAAAAGCGTTCTTCGTTGAGTTGCGTCGCTGTATAACTGAAATCGGTCTTGTCGCCAATGTCGGAAACCACACGGCTGCACATATAGAAATCCATTATTCGCGAACTCATTCGGAACCAGTCGTAGTCCCAGCGCGAATAAAGTGTGCCGTCGGGACGGACGGAGAAATTCCCTATATTCCAATCCACAAAAACGGGAATCTTACGAAACGAGTTAAATCCCACTATGTCAATATTCTTCAGAAACTCCGCACACTGGCGACGAATCAGGTCGCCGTTTCCTCGAAATTGCTCCGCATGTTCGGGATTTTCAAGGTTTCGCATCAATTGCATGATGTCCTTCTGCAAATTCTTTGACGAGTGTGGCAACACTGGCGCCATAGTGTCGCACATTTTGTGGAATTTAGCCATTTCACGACCAAAGATACGAACTTGTTGCTCGCTGAGTCGTTTGGGCAAACGTTCGGCAATGCGTACTGGGCGATAAAACACCATCCACACATCAACAAATTCATCTTCGTAGCGATACAAATAGAGTTCGTCGTCTTTCATCAACGAACTCGACAAGAGCGATTCATAGGGATATTCCAGATTGTTGGCAAGTACATTTATGATAGTATGGTCGTCCTTGAAATTTTCGAATTTTCCAAAACTTGAGACCTTTACCATCAGGCAACCACCATCAACCAAGGTTAGCTTAAAAACCTTGTTGGTTGACACGTTCACGCTCAAATCCTGTATGTCGGCAATCTCGCGTCGGGAATTGTATTCTTGCCAACCTAAACGAATAATTTTCTGATAATCAATATGTGAATACATACGTATTTTTTTTACAAACATACGGAAATATTGAATACCACCTTTATTTATATGAATGCATTCCTCCCAATAAATTGTTCACACCAAAATACGTCATGAGTACGGTGAGGAACGCAAGACAGACGTAGATATGGAAGAATAGTGGTTTATTGAATTTTGACACTGATTCTGTGTGAAATGTGGCGGAATATGCCAGAAATGTGATGAGTGCCCACGTTTCCTTGGGATCCCACGACCAATAGTTTCCCCACGAAACGTTTGCCCAGACGGCACCTAAAAATATCCCGATACCAAGCAGGAATACTGCGGGATACAACATTGCCTTACTCAAAATGGCAAGCGATTCTATTGATTTTGCGTGAATATCCTTGTCAATGCAATGAATTACGATGCCGAGGATGCCATTCAACGTAACGAATGCAAACAAGGCGTATGAAATCATGATGACCGAAACGTGCAAACTTAATAGCGGAGAGTGCAGGACAGGCATCAATTGCGTGATTTGCGGATTTTTTTGACCGAGCCACGCTACCAACAACGCAAATCCCGAAAGTAACAGTCCAAAGGGAACGGTAATGGGGAATCTTTTGCGTAATATGCAGGCCAACAATAATATACACCATGCAACGAACATCATTGTTTCGTAACCGTTGCTCAATGGTATTCTTCCCGTGATGTAGCCAAGCAGACACATACCAATGCTATGAAACGCAAAGGAAAGGAATAATAAAAATGAAAAAATGGAAGAATAAATATTCGTGTGTGATAGCGTTCCGTTGCGTAATATGTTGATGCATAGAATGATAATTGCCAGAAATCCAAGCGTCAGATTGAGCATAAACAAAATCTTTGTGAATGGTATTCGGTTGTACCAGATTTCTGCCATAATTTTTGTGTCAGAAAGTGGTTTTATGCTGCCATCGTCGGGAAGTGTGCGAATCAGTTGTTTTTGCTGAAGCAGGGTGACCAATGCAATTTTTTCATCGACTTGCATAATGGCTTTTTGCAATGATGACGGTGGTTCTCCGCGTTTTGTCGTTTGTTGGCACGTAGCCCACAATTTTTGCAAACGATAATTCCCATCTTTATCGAAGAAATCAACGTAACGGGCGTATTTATCCTGTAAACCGAGCGTGTCACGCAATTCGGCACTTTTTACGAGAATCATCGGTTCTTTCTTCCAAATTTCGGGAAACAGTAACCAACTTCCAACGACTTGTTCTGCCGAAAGACCTTTGTACGAGGGCTTTCCATATAATTTTATAGTAAAATCACGAGCAAGAGTGTTGAATGGAGCAATTCTATTGTTGTATATCACCTGACGAGTGGCAGCCGAATCGGCATATACCTTTTCCCAGATGGGCTTTACCATCTTTGTCTCTTGCGAATATGTCCGTTGGGACATACATGGTATCAACAGTAAAAGCAGGAAGCCATTTCTCAATAAAGGATGCTGTAGAAGTTTCCGAAATCCGCACGATTTTGAACAAAGAACAAAAATCATTGCAAAAAGCAATAGGATATAGCCGGCGTATGTGACGCCAATGCCCCAAGGGTCGTGATTCACGCTCAACCATGTGCCTTTGCCGTCTTCGTCGAACGATGATTGATAAAAACGATAGCCCTTGTACGAAACAATTTCGTTCATCGCAATTGTTTGTTCCAAAACGGGAGAGTTTTCTTCCAGAATTGCGATATTGCTTGTATAATCCGAAGGAGCTTTTGTTCCTTCGTAATACACGATGGAAAATGTGTTGAGTTTCACCGAAAAAGGTAACTCAAAAATACCCATTCCGTTGGTGATTTGCACTTTGTTTTCCTGTTCGCCTTCGCGAATGTGAATCATTCCTTTTTCGGAAAAAATCCACGTGATTCCAGCTCCGAGCAATATCACAATGAATGCGATATGTAACAACAATGCTGCTGGTCGGTTCCACATTTTTCGTCGGAGAAGATAAACGCCTCCAAGCATACCCAAGATTGTCCATAAGACGAAGAACCACAATGAATTATAAACCATTGTGGTGATGGCGGCAGTACCATAGATTGCTTCAAGAAACGTTGCCACACCAAGTGCAACGGTGAGAAAGCAGTATATAAAAATGATACATTTTTTCATTCTTTTCCTTTGCGAGCAAAGTACCGACATTTTTTTGTAATCGCAAATTTTCTGTTGTAACCTCATTTTGTGCTTTTTTTGTGCAAAATCACTATAAATAGTGATTGGAGATTTTTTGAAATACAGTACGTTTGCATTGTAAAAAAACGAGAATGAAACTTTCTGAGTTAAAAAACGGCGAAACTGCCGTTATCGTTAGGGTTTTGGGACATGGCGGATTCCGTAAGCGTATTATGGAAATGGGATTCGTGCGTGGTCAAAAAGTGACGTCGGTCATCAATGCCCCGATGAACGACCCGATAAAATACTCGATTATGGGGTACGATGTTTCGCTCCGACGGAGCGAGGCAAATCTGATAGACGTCCTTTCGGAAGCCGAGGCAGATTCTGTCCTCTCGGCCGAAGACGCCAAAGCTCCGAATTATTATGCTTGTGGAGAGTGTAGTGCCTGTCAGTCGAGTTGTTTTACCAACTTGCATAAAACAACGCAGCGCAATATTATAAACATTGCGTTTGTGGGAAATCCTAATAGTGGAAAGACGTCGTTGTTCAACGCTCTTTCGGGTGGAAGCGAACATGTGGGAAATTATAGTGGTGTGACGGTTGACGTTAAGACTGGCCATTTCAATTATCGTGGTTATCACTTTAACGTGAGCGATTTGCCAGGAACGTATTCGCTTTCGGCATATTCGCCGGAGGAAATTTATGTTCGTCGTCATTTGCAGAACTATATGCCCGACGTGATTGTCAACGCAGTGGTAGCATCGAATTTGGAACGAAATCTTTATCTTACTACTGAACTCATTGACTTAAATCAACGTGTTGTCGTTGCATTGAATATGTACGACGAGCTCACGGCAAGCGGTGCCACGCTCGATTATGCTCACCTTGGTTCTATGATGGGAATTCCTATGGTTCCTACGGTTGCAAAGAACGGTCAGGGACTTGACAAATTGCTCGACACGGTGATAGAATTGTTTGAGGGGAAAAATGAAGCTGCCCGTCACGTACATATTAATTATGGTAGCGTGATGGAGCCAGAAATCTCGTCTTTGAGCGAAAAGATGCATGAGTCGAATGATTTGCCACAACAATTCCCTGCTCGTTATTGGGCTATCAAAATGATTGAAAACGATACGGAGGCGATTGCCTCGCTCAAAACGTGTGAGAAATTCTCGGAATGGGAAGAAATTGCGAAAACTTCGGCGGAACTCATTCAACGTCAGTTAGGTACCGATGTAGAAACGTCGATTAGCGATGCGAAATACGGATTTATTACGGGTGCCTTGCACGAAACGTTTGTTGAAGGGAAAATCGACATTAACCGTAAAACCAGAAAAATCGACAAATTAGTTGCCAATCGTTGGTTAGGATTTCCGTTGTTCATTCTCATAATGTGGTTGATGTTCTTCGTGACATTTGAAATAGGTGCATATCCGCAAGATTGGATTGATGCTGGATTCACATCGTTGAGCGACTGGCTGAATGAAATCATGCCCGACAACGTGTGGCGTTCGTTGCTTGTTGACGGAATCATAGCTGGTATCGGTGCAGTGTGTTCGTTTGTCCCGAACATTCTGCTCCTGTATTTTTTCATTTCAATTATGGAAGATTCGGGCTATATGTCGCGTGCGGCGTTCATTATGGACAACCTGATGCACAAAATGGGACTGCATGGAAAATCATTCATCCCGATGCTTATGGGATTTGGTTGCAATGCGCCGGCAATTATGGCGACACGTACCATTGAAAGTCGTAGTAGCCGATTGATAACGATTCTTGTGATACCATTTATGTCGTGTACGGCTCGGTTACCAATATACGTATTGTTGGCGGGAACGTTTTTCCCGAATCATGCAGCCACAATAATGATTTTATTGTATTTGCTCGGTATTGTCGTTGCCGCCATTAGTGCAAAACTGCTTCGAGCCGTAAAGTTCGGCAAAGATGAGACTCCCTTTGTCATGGAGTTACCGCCATACCGAATGCCGACGGTTCTTGCTGTGCTGAAGCATATGTGGGACAAATGTTATCAATATCTTAAAAAGATAGGAACGGTAATACTTGGAGCGTCAGTCATCATTTGGGTATTGTCGTATTTCCCAAGACCGACGACGGAAATTACCAACGAACAAGGCGAAGTTGTTGTTGTTCAGGCAGAAGCAAGTCAGACGGATTTTGAAAACTCGTATTTGGGACGATTCGGTAAGCTGGTGGCACCAGTAATGGCACCGTTAGGACTTGACTGGAAAGCGAGTGTGGCTATCATTGCAAGTCTTCCGGCGAAAGAAATTGCCGTAAGTACCTTGGGAGTGCTTTATGGCAATGAGGATGAAGAAACCTTGGGTGACTCGCTTATTGCGTCGGGCTCGTTTACCAATGCATCGGCATTAGCATTTATGGTGTTTATGCTGCTTTGTTTCCCTTGTATGGCCACAATCGGAGCCATTTATGGTGAAACAGGTAAGAAACGTTGGGCTGCATTTTCGGTGATTTATCCTACGGTTGTTGCGTGGGTTATGGCGTGGATTGCATTTTTGATAGGAGGCATAGTTATATAATTTTAAGTTTGTGAAGTAAGGACGCAAGTGCGTCTTTACTTTTTTGTATTTTTGAAAAAAAACGAAATTATGTATTCTGCTCGGATGAAAATGGCCGATATTATTACTGATTCCAAAATCCTTTCGGTTTTGGAACGGCTTAATATCAAATTGGGTTTTGGCGAAGCCACCATTGAGGAAATTTGCAATAAATATCATCTTTCAACACATTTGTTCTTGATGATTTGTAACATTTATTCGTTTGACGATTTCACGCCAAACATTGACGGACTTACCGAAAATGATATTCCGAAAATTATCGGCTATCTCAAAAAATCACACGAATATTGGCTCAATTCCTGTTTTCCGCAACTGCATAAAAACATTCATACGATGCTTGACTCGTGCGACGAAGTCAATAAGAACGTTTTGAATAAATTTTATGACGATTATGATGTTGAGGTGAAGAAACATCTTGATTATGAAGAACATACCGTTTTCCCATATATTCTTTCCCTTGGAAAAGAAAAAGGTTCGTTTCGCATAAAGGATTTTGAGGAGAATCATAGCGATTTGGATGAGAAATTGAGTGATTTGAAAAACATCGTTATGAAGTATCTTCCCGAAGCATACGTCTCACAGGCAAGAATAGATGTGTTGAACGATATATTCAAGATTGAGGAGGACTTGAACAAGCACACGGTTATTGAAAATTCATTGTTGATTCCGTTAGTTTCTAAAATTGAGCAATAATGCCAGTCAAGAAGTATAAAATAGTATTGATTGAGCCATCGCAGATGGTTGCGATAGGGTTGAAAAGTATGATTGAGACTAATCCACAGTTCTTGGTAATCGCTTCGTTGACCGACCTTGCGAAGTACAATGAATTTCAGCATGGTACGGCCGACATCATTATTCTCAATCCTATGGTCGTGAAGAATACGACGAGCAATCTGCAATCGGTAGTGCCTGTTCGAGGTAATGCCGTTTATATTGCCATCACGTATGGTCCTTACAATGAATCGGAGTTACATCAGTACGATGGTTTTATAGGTATTTACAATTCGGCGGCACAGATTTGCAAACGTTTGCAGGCAGCATTGGATTCCGTTTCGGATAAGCCAAAACAAGACAATGGCAACGAGCTTTCGGTGCGTGAACAGGAAATTCTTACTGCTGTAGCCAAAGGTAAGTCAAACAAAGAGATTGCCGATGAGTTTAATTTGTCGATTCACACAGTAATTACACATAGGAAAAACATTTCCCACAAACTTGGAATCAACAGTATTTCGGGTTTGACGATTTATGCAATCATCAATAAACTGATTGATGTGACGGATTTTTAAATCTTCATTACATCTGCCTCTTTTGCAGCTGCTTTTTCGTCAACTTTTGCAATTGCGGCATCAATAATCTTTTGAATTTTTGCTTCTCCGTCTTTTGCCATATCTTCGGCGAGACCGTCTTTTTGTAATTTTTTAAGCATTTCGTTTGCGTCGCGACGGATATTGCGAATAACCACCTTGGTATTTTCCGCTTCGGCACGTACTTGCTTGCAAATTTCTTTACGACGTTCTTCGGTCAAAACAGGAATGTTAATACGAACAATCTGACCGTCGTTGATTGGCGTTAATCCCAGATTTGCAGCCATGATGGCTTTTTCAATCGGGTCGATCATTTTCTTTTCCCATGGTTGCACCACCAATGTGCGGGCATCGGGAGTGTTGATATTCGACACTTGTGAAAGAGGAACCAAAGAACCGTAGTAGTCAACCTTTACGGAATCCAACATAACAGGAGATGCCTTTCCGGCACGCAGTTTTGTCAATTCCGTTTCCAAACGCTGCAATGGAGCGTTCATACGGTCTTTTTTATCTTCTATGATTAATTCAAGTTCTTCCATATATGTTACATTTTAAATTGAATAGGTAGGGAATACATAATTCTCACCTTTTGACCAGCTTGTTCACCAGGAACAGCGTCTGGCAATTTTGCAACTGCATCGAGAGCCGCCTTGTCCAGCAATGGGTGAACGGCTTTGATAACTTTTGCATTAGCAACTTTACCCTTACTATTTACCTCGAACTGAACGACAACCATACCCGAAACGCCCAAATCCTGTGCTTCGGCAGGGTAGTCCAATACTTGCATGATATATTTGTATGCAAATTTTTGATAGTCTTCACCATTGATAGTAGGCATTTTTTCAACTTTCATGAAGATTGGCTTTTCGTTTTCATCTTCATAATCGCCGAAATCAAATTTTTCCTCTGGAATCTCTGCTTTTTCATCCTTATCGGCACCTACTTGATCTGACTGGTCTTGAGATTCATCAGTGGTTTCCTCAATTTGAGGGTCTTGTGGAGGTTCTGGAATTTCTGGCTTTGGTTGTTCCGGTTCTGGTTGTTCTGGTTCACGTGTAACTTCAACCATTTCCATATCGTCTTCATTTATGCCCTCGCCACGATCAATCACCACATTTGATTCGGACAAACCTAATTCAAATGCCCCCCAAATAACCAACAACACAACAACAAAACCTATTTCTCTGAAAAGAAATTTCTTTTCTTCCAAATCCGCTTTTTCGCTCTTTTTAATTTCCATAGAAGTATCTATTTATTTTTTCTTACTTGTAGTAAACGTCAATGCACACTACTTTGTTGCAAATATATGACTTTTTTCAGAGATTGTTTTGAAATGGCTTATAAAAATAACAATTAAAAATTAAGAATTAAGAATTAAGGGTGACTGAGCTTGTCAAAACCGTTTTTAATTCTCAATTGAAAATACTACCTTTGTCCTGCAAAGAAACCTATTGAATCAATGGCTATACAAAGATCTGACATAGAAATAATGGCGCCAGTCGGCTCGTACGAGTCGCTTATGGCTGCTATTCAGGCAGGTGCCAATTCGGTGTATTTTGGCATAGAGATGCTGAATATGCGTGCACGTTCGTCGAACAACTTCACGACCGAAGACTTGGCTAACATCGTAAAAATCTGTAACGAACATGGCATAAAATCTTACTTGACCGTAAACACCATCATTTACGACAAGGATATGGAAACCTTGCACAAGGTGATGAAAGCGGCAAGGGACAACAAGGTTTCTGCCATCATTGCCTGCGACATTGCCGCTATTCAATGTGCGATGGAATATGGCGTTGAGGTTCATATTTCTACACAACTCAACATTTCTAACACGCAGGCGGTGAAATTTTTCTCGCAATATGCCGATGTGGTTGTTCTTGCTCGCGAGTTGAATCTTATGCAAGTGAAAGAGATTTACAAGGCAATTCAAGACGAGCATATCTGCGGACCGAAAGGCGAATTGGTGAAACTTGAAATGTTCTGTCATGGAGCTCTTTGTCAGGCAATTTCTGGGAAGTGCTATTTGAGCTTGCACGAGAATAATTACTCGGCAAACAAGGGTGCGTGTCTGCAAACGTGTCGTAAAGCATATGTTGTAACAGAAAAAGAGACTGGCAACGAGTTGGAGATTGACAATGAATATATTATGTCACCCAAGGATTTATGTACCATAGGTTTTCTTGACGAACTTGTTGAAGCGGGTGTTCGTGTGATGAAGATTGAAGGTCGTGCCCGTAGTGCCGAATACGTGAAAACCGTGGTGGAATGCTATAATCAGGCAGTTGAGGAAATCGTCAATGGCACCTACAATGATAATAAAGATGCAAAAGTTGCCGCTTGGAAAGAACGTCTGTCACGCGTTTTCAACCGTGGTTTTTGGAACGGTTATTATTTGGGACAAAGATTGGGAGAATGGAGTACTCGCTATGGCAGCAGTGCCACGAAAACGAAAATAGCCATCGGAAAATGTACCAATTATTTCTCGAATTTGAACGTAGCGGAGTTTCTTATGCAGTCGGATGAACTTAATCAGGGTGACGAGATTTTGATTACTGGTCCCACAACGGGCGTGATAGAAATGACTGCTGACGATATCCGCGTTGATTTGAAAACAGTGGAACGAACTGTCAAAGGTGAATTATTTTCAATGAAAACACCAGAAAAGATTCGTCGTGGTGATAAACTGTTCAAGGTTGTTGACTCAGAAGCAATTAAGAAGTAAGAATTAAAAATTAAGAATTGTCAAAGTCACCTTCATAAAAATGAGTATTTGGCAGAAAATAAAAGAATTTACTTCGTCCGAAATGACGAAAAATTCGGCTAAGTTGTTGTCTGCCAGTGTGATTGTACAAATTATAGGTTTGCTCATTTATCCTATTTTAACCCGATTGTATAGTCCCGAAAATTTTGGAATGATAAATTTGTTTCTCAGTATTTCGGGTGTGCTGACAATTTTTTCCACTGCCGAGTTTCAATATTCCATTGTGTTGCCCAAGTCGGAAGAACGAGCGGTGGCGTGCTTTCACGTCGGTTTTTTTTGTGCGTGTGCGTTTTTTGTGATATTGCTCTGCACGATTCCGTTTTCCGAAAGCATAGCACAGATCTTCAACGCCCCCGATTTAGCACATTGGTATTGGGGAATTCCTATTTTCGTGTTGCTTTCGTCGCTATGGATATTGCTAAACTATTGGTACACAAGGCAAAAGCAATTCGGAGCAATTAGCAAATATCAAATCACCCAATGTGTTACAAATGCAGGAGCAAAATGTGGTTTCGGTTTTGCTGGATTCTTGAATGGAGGATTGATTTTTTCTGCCTTATTGTCGCCATTTATTGCATTGTGTTTTAGTATTGCGAATATGGGTAAAAAAATAATAAAACCACTATTCGTAATTGATAAAGAAGAGAATTTCAAGGCGTTACGAGAATATGCAAATTTCCCGAAATACTCGTTGCCACGAGCGATTATAAACTATATTAGTTGCAATTTGCTTATACTGTTGTTGACTCCCGTGTTTGGTCTTACCGACATAGGATTTTTAGGAATGGCACTTACGCTTGCGTTTCGACCAATCAATATGATTTCGGAATCATTGTACAAAGTTTTTTATCAAAAAACGGCGGAACATGTTCAAAATAAGGAGCATATTAGTGATTTTTTCAAAAGATATTTTACGGTTATTTTCTTGTGTATCATTCCGTTGCTTGTCATTATAGGGTTCTTTATCAATGAAATTATCGTGTTTTTGTTAGGTTCAATGTGGAACGAAACAGCCGACATTATTTTGTATATGATGCCTTGGCTTATAGCAACGTGTTTTTTCTCACCAATTTGTTATTTGGCCGACGTTTTTCAAAAGCAAAACATTGGTCTCTTTTTAGAAATTCTTCTTATTGTTGCTCGCCTTGCAGGAATTTTTATTGGAATTGCACAAAATGATTTTCATCTTGCAATTTTGTGGTACAGCGTTGCAAGTCTTCTTGTTACCGCCATACAAATAGGCTGGTATTGGATGCTCATTAGAAGATATGAATTAACAATTGAGGATTAGTATCTCGTTGGTGTGATTCGTAAATTATTCTCTCAACTTTCGGCTTTCAACTTTCAACTATTTTATCCTCTCCACTCCTTCATACGTAAAGAATTCACCTGATTCTATCATTTCGTTGATTTTGTCGAAATATGGTTCTTGATATATGCCTTGACACAAGATTGTATCGGTTCTTGAAAATACATATATTTCTTTATATGGATCTTTGTCAATTATACGTGAAGCAAGCGTATCACGAATGTCTTTCCCTTCCATAACTTTCCATATCTCCTTATATTCTTCGACAGTTATATCCGTATAAGCAGCAGTGTTTTTTTTTACTAAATTGCGTGGATCTCCAAGGACATAGGTTTTCAAAAAATAATCGTTTGAACATTTGGTAATTGTCCTATTTGTTGAA
>JAGCOW010000060.1 GCA_017642535.1 Bacteroidales bacterium
ACAATAAGAAATACGGTTTCGACAAGGTTATTATGATGGCTGGTGGCGTTGGCTACGCAAAGAAAAACGACAGTTTGAAAGACACGCCAGAAGTCGGTGACAAAGTTGTACTGCTTGGTGGCGACAACTATCGCATCGGAATGGGCGGTGGCGCAGTTTCGTCGGTTGCCACAGGCGAATACAACAACGCAATAGAGTTGAACGCCATTCAACGTAGCAACCCTGAAATGCAGAAACGTGCCTACAATGCCATCCGTGCTTTAGGCGAAATGGACGTGAATCCTGTCGTTTCCATCCACGACCACGGAGCTGGCGGTCACTTGAACTGTCTTTCGGAACTGGTTGAAGAAACAGGTGGAACTATACATATAAATAAGTTGCCAATCGGCGACCCTACCCTTTCGGCTAAGGAAATTGTTGGTAACGAGTCGCAGGAACGTATGGGATTGGTGATGAAACAAGAAAATGTTGACTTGCTTTCGCAAATTGCAAGCCGCGAACGAGCTCCAATGTACGTAATTGGTGAAGCGACTGGCAATCACCAATTTACGATTGTAAACGACAAGACAGGCGAAAAGCCAATCGACTTGCAAATGGACGATATGATTGGCAATCCGCCAAAAACTATTATGAAAGATTCCACAGTTGAAGAGACTTTCAAGCCATTGAACGTAAATAAAGCATACATTTACGAATATCTTAACCAAGTGCTTCAACTTGAATCAGTTGCGTGCAAGGATTATTTGACAAACAAAGTTGACCGTTCGGTAACTGGTAAAATCGCCACGCAACAATGTACAGGCGAATTGCAGTTGCCATTGAACGATTGCGGTGTTGTTGCAATTGATTACCAAGGTAAAAAAGGTATTGCAACTTCAATCGGTCACGCACCTGCAGTTGGTTTGATTTCGCCAGAAAATGGTTCAATTATGTCTATCGCAGAAGCATTGACGAACGTTGTCCTTACTCCAATTGAAGGCGGTTTGAAAGGTATTTCATTGAGTGCGAACTGGATGTGGCCTTGTAAAAACGCTGGCGAAGACGCTCGTTTATATCGTGCCGTGCAAGCAGCAAGTGATTTCGCAAAAGCATTGCAAATCAACATTCCTACAGGAAAAGACTCATTGTCGATGACACAAAAGTACAAAGACGGTGATTCGGTGTATTCTCCTGGGACTGTGATTATTTCAACGGTAGGAGAAGTTCAAGATATTCGCAAAACGGTTACTCCATTTGTTAAACCTGACGAAGATGCTGTTTTAGTGTATGTCGATTTCGGCAAATCAGGACAAAAACTTGGCGGTTCCGCATTGGCACAAGTTGTAAACGGACTTGGTACAGAAACGCCAACGGTAACTGATCCTGCTTACTTTGCAAAGGCATTCAACGCGGTACAAAAACTTGTAGCCGAAGGTAAAGTTCTTGCTGGACACGACGTTTCTGCCGGTGGTTTAATCACTTGTTTGTTGGAGATGAATTTTGCCAACGCAAAAGGCGGTATGGCAGTTTGTTTGGATTATTTCAACAACGACAACGATGTTGAAGTGTTCTTCAACGAAAACCCTGCCCTTGTTCTACAAGTTGCCCCTGAAACTGTTGAAGAACTACAAGCCGAGGGCATTTCATGCTTCGCATTTGGTAGTTATAAAAGTAACAACGAAAATATTCTTGCGGCTTGGGTAGCAGATTCAATCCAAAACGGCATTTACGAATTCGACATCAACGAATGGCGCAGAACTTGGTACAAGACATCGTACTTGCTTGACTGTGAACAAAGTGGCGCGGTTAAAGCAAAAGAACGTTTTGAATCATTTGACAAATCGCCTTTGAAATTCGCATTTCCAAAGAATTTCAGCGGACAAACGACTCCGTATGGCATTGATTTACACCGTAAAACAAAAACTGGTGTTCGTGCCGCCATCATTCGTGAAAAAGGTGTGAACGGCGACCGCGAAATGGCATGGTGTATGCACGCAGCGGGTTTCGATGTAAAAGATGTACACATGACAGACCTCATCACTGGTCGCGAAGATTTGACCGATGTGAATTTCATCGTATTTGTCGGCGGATTCTCGAACTCCGACGTGCTTGGTTCTGCAAAAGGTTGGGCTGGCGCATTCTTGTACAACGAAAAGGCAAAACAATCGCTCGACAATTTCTTTGCCCGCAAAGACACGATGAGTTTGGGCGTTTGCAACGGCTGTCAGTTAATGATAGAATTGGGCTTGATAAATCCGACCGATGCCGAAAAACCACACATGGAACACAACGATTCACATAAATTTGAATCAGGTTTCTTGGGCGTAACCATCCAACAAAGTCCGAGCATCATGCTTAAATCTTTGGAGAACAGTTCTTTAGGTATTTGGATTGCTCACGGAGAAGGAAAATTCAAATTCCCGTACGACAAATCAAAATACAACATTGCATTGACGTACAATTACAGCACATACCCGGCAAATCCGAACGGTTCCGATTGGGACACGGCAGGTATCACGTCGAACGACGGCCGCCATTTAGCAATGATGCCACACTTGGAACGTGCGTTGTATCCTTGGAACTGGGCATATTACCCACAAGACCGCAAAAACGACGTGGTTACGCCGTGGATTGAAGCATTCGTGAATGTACGGAAGTGGATTGAGAACAACAAATAACAAGTATAAACCAGAGTTAAGGACATTCGTTCTTAACTCTTTTTTATGTATAGCATTGAAAAAATCAATTATTGTAGCAATATCGGACAACAACGTGATTGGGAAAGACAATGCCCTATTATGGCATTTGTCGGCTGATATGAAGTTTTTCAAAGGAAAAACGACTGGTCACCACATTATAATGGGACGAAAAACGTTTGAATCATTAGGAAACAGATTACTTCCCAACCGCACATCCATTGTCATCTCAAGAAATTCCGACTATCTGCTTCCCGAAGGAGGAATTTTGGCCACATCAATTGAAGATGCAATTGCAAAAGTGAAAAACGAGACGGAGGCATTTTTCATTGGAGGAGAACAAATTTACAAATCAGCACTGCCATTCGTTGATACACTGTACATTACACGAGTTCATCACACGTTTGAGGGTGATGCGTTTTTCCCCGAAATAGACCTAAATGATTGGGGAAAAGTATCAAGCGAGTCGCACCAAGCCGATGAAAAGAACGAATTTGACTACACATTTGAAGTTTATACACGAAAATAAATGAACATTTTGGTTGTTTTTCCATCGGGTTTAGAAGCGAAAAACTTTGAAACAGATTCAAAGCACATGGTTGACGTGCTCGTTTCAGGCATAGGCGGATTTACCACAATGTATTCTCTTACAAAATATTGCACGGAACATCGTCCCGACTTCATCATTCACGCAGGCATTTGCGGCTCATTTGACGAAACGTTGCAATTAGGCGAGGTTACCAATGTGATGATAGACTATTTCGCCGATTTCGGCATTTTTGAAAATGAGAAATGGAAAACCGGTTTTGAAATGGGACTTTTGAGTTCACACAAAACGCCATTCACCGAAGGAAAACTTGTCGCACCAAACAATGATTTCGCCGAGTTTCCTAAAGTTGTTGCAGTAACCTCGCAGACAATCACAACAACCAAAGCACAAAGAAACATGTTGCTCCACAAGTTCCAACCAAGCATTGAAACAATGGAAGGTGCTTTTGTTCACTATGTTTGCATAAAAGAAGAAATTCCTTTTGTACATTTGCGAGCAGTTTCAAATTACGTTGGTGAAAGAGATAAGTCTAAATGGGATATGAATCAATCAATTCAAAATCTTCATTTTAGCATACAAAAAGTTATACAATCATTTGAATAACAACATTTTATGATTTTAGATATCTTCAAACGCATACTCAACTTCTTCTTAAAAATTCTTTTCTTTAAAAGAAGATTACCCATTTTACATTACAATCGTCACAAAGATGAAGCCGACAAATTATCCGTTTGTTTTGCAATCACCGTTTGCGACGAGTACGAAGAACTCCGAAATCTTTTAAATGCAATTATTCCTTACGTTTGCGAAAACGACGAGATTCTTATTCAGGGAGATGAAGGCAACATTACCGATAAGGTAAAAGAAGTGATTGCCGAATACAGCAACTCCATCTCCAAATTTGTTGAGTTTCCGTTGAATCACAATTTTGGTGCCTACAAAAGCCAGTTGGCAAAGCACACAAAATGCAAATACATTTTCCAGATTGACGCCGACGAAATCCCCCACCCGTATTTGATGCGTCACATTCATCGCATTATTTACAACAACAATCTCGATTTGATTCGTATGGCGCGAATCAACATTATGATTGAAAATGACGAAAATTTCATCTTATGGGATAATTTTGAAAAATATAAGAAACATGATCGTCTGAATTTCCCTGATTATCAACGCCGTATATATAGAAATACGGAATCGATATCGTGGACTCAGAACATTCACGAAAAAATTATTGGATTCAAGACAAACGCTTATTTGCCTACATCCGAAAAATACTGTTTGTTGCATTGCAAACACTGGAAAAAACAGATTGAACGCGATAATCAGATTTTCAACGTATATCGCAAAAAAAATCCCCAAAACGTATTGATAGACCTCTCGGTGTTGAAAAACATCAACTGTGGTTTAGGACAAGTTGCTTACAACTACGGGAAATATCTCAAAGATCATCCGATACAAGATTTTACCGTTAGTCTTCTACTTCCCAAAGAATATTTCGGAGCTTTTGGAAACCATGTCAAATACATAGAAAGCAAAAAAATTTATCGACGTCATCCACGATTTTTACCACCAATTGACCTTTGGCATTCAATCCATCAATTGAGTAGTTTTCAGCCACCTCATTCGGTGTTCAACCTTCTTACCATCCACGACTTGAATTTTGTGTATGAAAAACAAGGTAAAAAAGTCGAGAAATACATGAAAAAGATTTTGAAAGAAATAAAATATGCCAACAAAATCACGGTTATTTCTCAATTCACCAAAAACGACATTCATAGAATCATTAGGGACGACCTCGACATAGAAGTAATCTACAATGGTGTGGAACAACTCAACCCCAAAGATGAGCTACACCCGACATTCGCAATTGACGAAACCAAACCATTCTTGTTCACGATTGGAGAAATCAAGCCAAAGAAAAATTTCCACGTGTTGCTCGATGCGATGAAACTTATGCCTGAATATAATCTATACTTGGCAGGAAACGATAACACGCAATATGCTGAAGATATTCGACAACGAATTGCAAACGAAAATATTCAAAACGTATTTGTAACAGGTCCTATTTCACAACAAGAGAAAATTTGGTTATATAATCACTGCTATGCATTTGTGTTCCCGTCGCTTTTCGAGGGATTTGGCCTGCCTATCATTGAAGCATTGATGTTTAAAAAACCTGTTATCTCTTCACAAGAAACTTCATTGAAGGAAATCGGTGGTGATTCGGTGTTCTTCCTTGACAACTTCACTCCCGAACATATACAACAAGTGGTAAAGGAAAAAAGTGAGTATTTTTACCAACATCCGGAACTTGCCGAACGAAATCTTGCATACGCTCGCTCTTTCTCTTATGAAAGACATATGGAACGATACATTGAACTTTATAAGGAAATGTTGTGTAATGTGCGACAACGATAGAAAAAAGATTCCGACGAATGGATCAAACGCTACACTTGCACAATCACTATATTTTTCGATCTTCGTGCAACATATCGTACAATTTGCCAGCCGTTTCGGCTAAAACCTTTGTACAAATAATCTGATGATGTTGTCGTTTCTCAACCGTTTCACGTGTTGCATATTTTTGCAACAATTCGCCGCACGAAGTCGTGCCGAACGCTTCATCCACGTGTTTATTCAACTCCCGCACCTTACGATACGACAATAATTTGTTGTCCATATCTTTGGCATCTTCGGGAGCATACGCCAAGCCAAAAACCATAAAACTTCCCGTCACAGCCCCGCATTTTTCACGTAAACGTCCCATTCCGCCACCAAACGTTGCCGAAATCAACTTTGCCGTTTTTTCATCGGCACCAAATTCGGGTCCGAAAGCAAGTAAAATAGATTGTGAACACGCATATCCTTCGTTAAACAAGGATAAAACTTTGTCAATTGCCTCTTGTCTTGTCATCATTTTATACGAAATAAATACGAACTACGGCAAAGGTAAGAGATTGTTCCGTTTTTTCCTACTCGTAGTACAAAGAATACGATAGCCAAGCACTGTTCATTCATTTAAAGACATTGTTTTTATTGTTTATAATCCCCAAAGTTGCTTTTTTTTACAACTTTTGTATATTTGCAAAAACATTATAACTAATAGTTAGCAGCAATGATAGACACATTATTTCAGTATTATTTGGAACGACAAGATGAACTTGTCAAAATGTACAATGGGAAATACATTGTTATTTCCCATGCAAAAGAAGTGAAGGCATACGATGACGAAAACAAGGCATACTTTGAATCTGTGAGAGATTATGGGGCTGGCAATTTTTTGTTACAATTATGCACTCCAGGTAAACAGGCATATACGCAATATTGTTATAGTCCACGAATAATTTTTTAATATGAATCCTGCTTCTTTTTCGCTGACTGACAATAAGTTATTGCCAGTTTTGGAAACAACGTGTGCTGTTAGCCAACCCTATAATAGCGTTTTCAACACAGAACATCCACCTGTATTTGATGTAAAAGGTATCTGGGACACGGGGGCTTCCTCTTCTGTTATATCAAGGAGAATGATTACTTCGATGGCGTTAAAACCGTTTTCAAAATGCACGATGTTTTATGCACAAGGAAATCTTTTGGTCAACATTTATAAAATCAACATAATACTACCCAATGGTGTGGAGATATCAAATGTGACGGTTTCCGAAGGTAATTTATTGGATACGGATATCTTGATTGGTATGGATATAATAAATTTAGGAGATTTTGCCATAACGCATAGAAACAGTGGAACTTTATTCTCATTTCAAATTCCGTCAACTCATCACATTGATTTTGGAAATTTTGATTCCTTTTGAAAAATTCAACCGCATATAAGTTATTTCCGTAAAAAAAAGACTATTTTTGGAAAGGTAATATACTGTAAAAACACATTTTAAAATGTCACGTAATAATCATTTTTATTCTCAATTTATTAATTACTATGGAAATAGATAAAGAAAAACTTCAACAAGCTCAGTTAATAATAGACAACCTTGCTAATGGTATCAACCCCATAGATGGAGCGGCATTAAACAATATAGATGTGCTCAATAATGTTAATATTATCCGTAGTTTTTTTATGCCTCACAAGTATTACAAGGATTAATTGATGGAGCAATAACAAGTCCAAAGAAAATACCAAATGCAAAAAAATCAACATTCCATTTGAACGACAACGACATATTGAATTTTGAGTTTTCAAAGACACCCATACCGTTATCTACCATGGTTGAAATAATGAACCAATATGTTGATGAAAATCAAATGAAAAAAATCTCTTTCTCTAAGTTGGCTGGTTGGTTGATAAGTCTTGATATATTAAAAACAGAAGATGATTCAAAAAAAGTTCCGACGGAAGCAGGTGAACAAATCGGATTAATCGTAGAAAATAGAGTTGGTAGTTATGGCAAGCCATATAGCGTTGTTTTATATGAAGAAAAAGCACAAAGATTTATAATTGACAACATTGAGGGGTTATACGAATTTCTTAATGCAGAATAGCACTTTACACCATATAATTTATTTGTAATAACACGATTTGCATTCTGGTCTTTCAAAACAAATTCTATAGGAGATTGAGCCACATCTGTGGCAATAATTTTCGGAATAATATTCATAGCCACCATAACTATTCCATGTATAATAACAACTTTTACAATATGGACTTTGTGGATTAAAAGGAATTTCCTTTCTGCATCGTATGCAATACCCTTCATGCTTAGATCTTGAGACCTTTTGAGTTGTTTCTGTTTTTTGATTTGTAGAAATATTATTATCTTCAGTATCATCAAAATTGAAAGATCCTTGTGTGTCAACAATATCCTTGGATTCACTTATAATTGTCCTCAATTGTTCGTAAGATTTAACAAATGAATTTGGAATCATTAAGCATTTCCAACCTTTTTCTTTGCATATAGATATCTTTCTTGCGTCAGATTGTTCTCGACTTTTATCGCCGAAATGTTCTCCTCCATTTATTTCTATAACAACTTGTGGATATAAACGACCATTTCTTTTCTCGTATAATACACAATCAAATTCTGATTTTGATTTTTTTAACTCCTCATCATCTACAAAAATTTCACTAAAAGCAACATTCCTTTTAACTTCAAACGACGTATGTACGGTACAAAAATGAGAGATTGTTTTATAAAACTCGTTTTCATAGTAACTGCCATTTGATTTCCCCAATTCAATTTTTAAGACCTCATTTTCTGGCACATGTATCTCTCCATTGCTTTTTACATAATTAATCAAATCCAACAAGTCGTTTGAGCAATTTTTTGATTTGTGTTTTATAGCATCTTCATCATATGCAATAACAAAACGTTTCTTTGCTCGTGTCTCTGCAACATTTATCAATTCAATATTATTTTTTATCCATTCAAAAGTTCGTTGACTTGTTTTTTTAGATAATGCTGTTGAAAATATAATCGTTTGTTTTTCCCCTCCTTGCATTGCGTGTATCGTACAACAATCAATATCCGACAGATTTCTTTGTTTCAATAATTGATTAAATAATTCCTTCTGTTTTACAAATGGTGTTATAATTGTAGCATCGTGAACATTATTCCGTTCTATGTACTTAATAATTTCAACTGCTTCGTCATAAGCAGAGTTTTTCTCAACAACATTTTCATTCTTCACAGGAATACTAATTAGCGCTCCATCTTCTTTAATTGCAGATAAATTTAAACAGGAACTGTAGTATTTCTGATTTGCAAAATCGATTATTTTCTTTGCACATCTATAATGATATGTCAAAACTACATATTGAGAAATAGAGTCATGATTTCTCATTATATCCAATATTGAGTTATGTTTGTAATCATAACCTTCGGGTATGGAATATTTTTTCCGTAACATTTTATTTATAGAATCTTCCAAGACTACAATAGGTTTTAATTGTTGTGGATCACCAACCAAAAGCAGGGAATCAGCCTTTGTTATAGGTATTAGTGAATGAGCCACATTGCATTGACCAGCTTCATCCATCACAACTAAATCAAACATAAAATTTGGGGTTCCAAGACGTTGGGCTGAAATGTTTGTTGTAAAAATTATCGGAAAAACCTTAACGAATTTCTTCATATTTTCATCGTTTGCCAACCACTTATTGAACTCTTTTACCCTATCATCCTCGTTAGTAAGCGTGCAAATATTTTTTAGGTCATCATAATTCGAGTGATGTAGTGTTTTTATGCATTTTAATGATAAAAAGTAAAAGAACTGTTGTAATTTATAATCCTCACTCAGCGGTGTGAACAACTCTTTAACCTCCTCGTTTTTAACTTCTTGATTTTTATTTAATTCCGAAATCAATTTTCTAATATTTTTTTCAATATTGTTGGTGAATTGATTGGAGTATTGCTTCACAAAATCATATAATTTTTGTGCATTATTTTTATATTCTGTGTTTCTTATGAAATTTTCTTGTCGTTTTGAGATTTCCTGTAATTTCTCATTTTTTTCATTTGTTGACAATTTGATTTTATTCATTTTGTCGTCGTCAGGTTCTCTATTTATATAAAAATCAAATAAATCCTTTATCTGTGTAATAGCCTTTTTAACTTGTTCTTTGTTACCAAGACGAATGTATGGGAAAGGTATTTTTTCCCCATTATAAGTAACAGATAGTTTCTCAATTATTCCATCAACTGGTTTATTATTAGCGGAACAAATTAGTAAGGTTTTATCATTATAAAATCCATTAAGAACCACGTTAAGTATAGTTTGTGTTTTCCCTGTTCCTGGTGGTCCTTGCACAAATGTAACTGGTTGTTTCATTGCATTGTAAAGGACACGAGTCTGATCAACATTGATTTTATCATCACAAATTATAATTTGTGGCTCTTTCCGTCTTTTATCTCGACCATTTATTCTCCCTAAGAATGATTTTAATGGCACATTAAGATGTCCCTCTACAATTCTTTTGACAATTGCATTATATGTTGCTTTCAAATCAACAGGAACTTCTCGCTCCAACAACACAATTTCTGGTCTTGTATTCGATATTTCACCATTTCTTAAATTGTTTTCAATGATAGCAATGCTACTTTCTTCATCATTCCTAAAATTCTCAATAAATTCATCAACATCCATTTCCGTATATTGAAACAATGTTGATTTATACGCATCTTCATCTGCTATTTTTTCTTCCAGTAAACGTTTATGGATAAACGATTTATTAAAACGTAGTGTTTCGTCTATGCTCAAACATTCATTTATTGGATTAAACATTACGTTGTAGTAGCAAACAATATAATGTTTATCTTGTTTATCTATTGAAAAGCGAGACAAAGCAAACTCTTCATAATTGCGTTTCTCATTTACAAACTGCCGATTCTTGAATATTTTCAACACATAGTCTTTTTGTTCTTTATTCAGTTTGATTGATTTATTCTTCATCAACATAGACAGGTCTATGCCAGGAATTAAAAAACATTCTTTTTGATAAGGATCTTTATCATACCGATTACATGCTTCATAGTAGTCCAACAGATACTTCACATCGGGTTCGTAGTTTAACCACGAATAATTTCCCATGTTGTCATCTATTTTATTCAATAAAGAATCTGAAACTGTATAATGGTAGAATTCGACAATCTCAGCATATTGTATTTTATTAAGAAACAAATTCAGATTGTCTAAAACTTTATCTGAATCTAGAATAGGATTATAACCATGGCATTTAATTCGTGGATTTTCTTCCTCAAATTCTATATCATCTATTGCTATCCAGTACTTTGTTTCTTGTTCTTTTTGATTCAAATACACAATATAAACCCACTTCTCTTCTCGAATCGCTTGAAAAAGTTTTTTACAAATGTCTTGCATAATAAAAAGAAACAAAATACAAACAAATATAACTAAACATCTAATACAAAGTATTACAATCAGTTATTTGTTTTGTGTAAAATCTTCCGATTTTGTTTGGCGAAAGAATAAATACCCGTTATTTCCCTTCAAAATATTTCAAGAAACAATTTGGCACTGGTGATTCAAAAATCAACTGCTCGTGCGTTACGGGATGAACAATCACCAAGCGGTTGTTGTGGAGCATCAATCGTTTTTCGGGAGAGGTTTTCGCTCCATATTTCTTATCGCCTGCAATTGGCCAGCCGTGTTCCGACAAATGCACGCGAATTTGATTTTTTCGTCCCGTAAGTATCTGAACGTCAAGCATTGCCATATTTTTATTTTCGGCAACAACCTTAAATCGCGTAATCGCCAATTTTCCAATTTCCGTATTGCGGGTGGAATGGACAAACATTGCAGAATTTTCGGTAAGATACGAACGGATTTCTGCTTTTTTTGGATTGGGAACTGCCTCTGTCACAGCAACATACCGTCGGTCTAAAATGTAATCGTTCCAATTGTCACGCAACAAATGCTGGATTTCTTCGTCTTTGGCAAACATCAGTATTCCCGATGTGAACTGGTCGAGTCGGTGGCATACGAACGCATCGCCACGGGGATTTTTCCGTTTTACGTATTCCCGAACCAGATGCCACGCATTTTCGTCCTTTGCCGTGGGATGGTTCACCGACAGCAATCCCGACGGCTTTTCAATCACGACAAGCCATTTGTCTTCGTAAATGATATGCAGTTTCTTACTCGCCACGTTATTGGTTTGCTATGTTTCGATAAAACTGCTCTACGTCGTTCCACTTGTAATATGGCGCAATGTCGCTATGAATAGGTAAATCCACCTCTTTTTCGTTCAGCAGGAACTTCACCAAAACCACGTCGGATTTCTTCGACTTGTAAAACACGACTTGAAGATTTGCCCCCATAGGAATTATCTTGAAATCGCACCACACCGTGCTCAGATATTCAAAATCAGTGGTTTTGACATTGCAACCCTCCAACTGCATCAGGCAGCAAAGCGGCAACAATCCCGTATCGTGACCGAAACGCAAAGTGGCGCTCACACCATTTCCGTCCAACGCCTTGTCAGCTTCGTCAAGGAAATGAGTCAGAAGATTTTTGGCGAACAACATTCCCCTATTCCGTGTCAACGGACAATTGCCGTAGGCACCATACCACCACGCATTTTGCACCAACCAGCAACCATATAGTTCGTCGGCAGTAAACACGTCGTCAAAATCAAAATCCAAATCATCGATTCCCTGCATTGTGCCATTCACTTCGTGCAATTTCCGCATAAACTCAACAGAATTGATATGTTGTGCAACATACACTGAATCAGTGAATAACGATTTCATCATCCGTTCGGGGTGTACATATTTTTCGTGAAAAGCCGAATACGGATTCGACCAAAGCGTATCGTCCATCACACGGCAGATAGTGTCCCACGAATCGTTACAAATAAAGTACATCAGCCGTTTGCTCGATTCGGCGGTAATGTTCACATCGGGGCGCATTGCCTTCACCTGCGAGCAAAAAGCATCCATACTCATAATGCATCGTTGTGAGGTAGAAATGCTCACGTCAATTTGGGCTTTCCCCTGAAAGATTTCGGGATATTTTTTCACCATTCGTTCTGCAATAGCAGCGTGCTGTCGCCGTCCCGTCTGCGTTAAATCGCCTGCGCGGAGATATGCGTCGTCATACAGGCGATATGCCCTGTCGGCAACCGATTTGCCAAAATCCGTCAGCACACCGGCAGAATCCGCCTTTTTGAACAAATCGTTAAAATATTTGTAATCGTCGGCACTCCAATGATACCGCGAGCCGTGACGGCCATAATGGCTGATATACACTGGCTTATACCCTTTGGGAGCAGGAGTGTATTTTTCCGTTGGCACCTGATATGCAAAGTGATTGTCGCCCATTTTGTTGTGGTCGGCGTAGAGTTCTTCTTTTACGGATTGAGCCGAAGAAACAACAGCAATGAGAAGAGAGAGAAATAAAGTTAGTTTTTTCATACAAATCAATTTAAAATTCCACAACAACCGGACAATGATCCGAAAAATTCAGTTCTGGTTTTATCCAGGCATTTTTCATTTTTTTTGCCAAATCGGTGCTGACCATATTGTAGTCAATGCGCCAGCCAAGGTTTTTTGGCTTGCAACCGCCTCGGTAGCTCCACCACGAATATTGTTCGGGCTGTGTGTTGAACTCTCGGAAGCTGTCAACAAAACCGCTCGCCACAAATCTGTCCATCCACTCACGTTCGTTCGGCAAGAAACCCGACACATCTTCGTGCTTTTCTGGATGATTTATGTCGATTGGTTTATGACAGATATTGTAATCGCCTGAAACAATGATATTTGGATGCGTTTTACGCAACTCGTTCGTATAGTTCAAAACCAACTCCAAATATTCCTCCTTCTTCTCCTGACGCACGTCGCCCGAAGTTCCCGAAGGGAAATAAGAATTTATCAACGTAAAATCCTCAAAATCAAGACGAAGAAAACGTCCTTCACTATCAAAGAAATCGTTTCCGATTCCCTTTATGACATTCTTCGGTTTCAGCTTGGTGAACGTCGCCACGCCGCTGTAGCCCTTGCGTTCGGCCGCAAACCAATGAATTTCATATCCAAACATACGCAACATATCCACATCGACCTGTTCCTGCATGGCCTTAGTCTCCTGAATATGAATCACATCGGGCATCTCGGTTTCGAGCCACTCCATAACCCCCTTTGAAATTGCGGCACGAATGCCATTCACGTTATACGAAATCAGTTTCATTACATTTTCTATTTTTACAAAAATACGTTTTTAAGATTTTTTTCTCCCCTTTTCTTTACATTTATTCAAACGGAATCAAAAAAGAAGGCATTCCCATCGCATAGCAACCTATTTCATATACTTGATATGAAGCAACAATACCTTTGTCCGTCACGTATAAATTTGAAGGGAAAGGAATCTTATTATCGTCCAAAGTAAGCAAATCAAACAATTCTTCGTCGGATGAAACTTCAAAATATTGTTTCAATCCATTTTTTATAAGTTCATCCTGTTTTGATTTACCATACTTCTCAAGCAAATCGGAATCATAACGGTGCCCGGTTTGCTTATTGAACGTTGCACCCACATACACATAGGAACCATGAGCGCCATACAGATACTCATAATCACTGAAACCCATTGTAACCAACGTGTCATTTTCATAAAGCAGAGAAACCTTATATTCTTGAGTCAATGGCTCATCAAGCACAGTGTTGGGATCAGAAAAGAACTCGTCTTCTGCCAAATACTCTTTCATATTTTTCATATTTGAATCAGAAAAACGATTTGCAAGCGTGGAAATATCATCTTTCATCACACACGAGGAATCGCAAAACAGTTGACAAATCCATGAATTAACGCTATCGCATAAAACAGGAAACTGTTCATTCTCAGACTTTGGCATCCACTGACAATACAGTTCAGTTTTATAAAGATTTCCCGTATTATTCGCATTGAGAATCGAATCACTAAGTTCCACGTTATGAAAAACGATAGTACATGGCGTTTCTATTTTTTCCTGCGAAACGTTTTCAACACTGTCGGAAGACGATTCTTGCTTAGGTTTGTCGGACGAAGTACACGCAACGACATTCAACAGCAAAAAAGCAATGATAACACAATATGATTTTTTCATAACTCAGTTTTTACAAAAATAAAAAAGAAATGTTTTACGAACTTTCTCCAACAACAATTTATTTGGAAACTGTTTCTTATTTTTGTAAAAATTTTCAAGTTATGGCTCAAATTGAATTAACAAATACGCAGTTTCAAAATCTCCTTCAACTTGCCTATTTAGGCGAATGGGTCTTGCAAGCATACGAACCTGCCGACAATGCCGGAGAAATCGACTCCTTGGAACAAAATCTCTATGCAAGTGCCTATCGACAAGGCAACGACGACATAGAATATGACAAAAAACTGGGTGGATACGTACCTTGTCAAGAATTTGAGGAAGATTGTGACAAAATCATTGAAAAATATGACGAGCACACCTTCTGGGAAGAGCTCATCATTCGTATGGCAAATCGTGATTTACAAAAATCGGGAGCTGACAAACTACCAGCCAAAGAATTTGAAAAAAAGCAAAACGAACTCATTCAGAAATATGAGAAAGAATTTGCAAAAAACGGCATTGCAAATTTAAAATTGACATAACAAACCTATGAAAGGACTTGTTTTAAAATCGACGGGAAACATTTACAAAGTCAAACAGGAAACGGGCGACGTCATAGAGTGCCGAATCAAAGGAAAACTTCGACTTAACGGCATTCGTAGCACAAATCCCATCGCCGTTGGCGATTATGTCATTTATGATTTAGAAAACGAAAAGTCTGGTCTCATCACCGACATTGCCGACCGCAAGAACTACATCATCCGTAAAGCGTCGAATTTATCCAAAGAATCGCAAATAATCGCCGCAAACATTGATATGGCATACATTGTGGTTACCATTCACTCTCCACAGACGTTGTTGCAGTTTGTCGATAGATTCTTGGTAACCGCCGAGGCATACGACATTCCTTGTACGATTCTCATCAACAAATCTGATTTGTTTCAATCGTCTGAAGACCAAGCCGTTATTGATGAATGGAAAGAAATCTATCGTCTGGCTGGATACGAAGTTCTTTGCATTTCTACAAAAACAGGTCAAAATATGGATGAATTACAAAAGCGTCTGGCTGGCAAAGTATCCGTACTTTCTGGTAATTCTGGCGTGGGAAAAACATCCATCATAAAAGCGGTTACAAATCTCACCGAATTAAAGACAAGCGAGATTTCAAAATCGTTCCACAAAGGTCAACATACAACAACCTTTGCCGAAATGTATGAAACCACCAACGGAGGAGCCATTATCGACACTCCGGGAGTTAAGGCATTTGGTCTGCTCAATATGGAAAGCGAAGAAATCAGTCAATATTTTCCTGAAATTTTCAAGTACTCGTCTGATTGTCAATACTATAATTGTACACATTCACACGAACCAAATTGTAATGTGATTAAAGCTGTGGAAGAAGGAAAGATTGCTCTTTCGCGATATAAAAATTATCTTGCATTTATGGACGACAAAAATGCAAAACACCGTGAAGCACAATAAGTTACCAATCTATTGGCGTCTCCCCTTGTGCTTGTAAAATTTCGTTTGTCAAGGAAAAATGCTTACAACCGAAAAAACCGTTATAAGCCGACAACGGCGACGGATGAGCCGCTTTTAACACAAAATGTTTTGAGGCGTCAATCAACGAGGCCTTATCCTGTGCAAATCGTCCCCAAAGCAAGAACACGACGCCAGTCTTCTTGTCAGAAATCGTTTTTATGACGCTATCGGTAAATTGTTCCCACCCTTTCTTTTGATGCGAACCAGCTTGATTTGCACGTACCGTCAATGTTGCGTTTAGAAGCATTACACCTTGTCGAGCCCAACGTTCCAAGTTGCCACTTTCGGGAATTTCTTTTCCTAAATCGGAATGTATCTCTTTAAATATATTCACCAACGATGGCGGTTTTTGTACCCCTTCGGGAACGGAAAACGACAATCCATGTGCTTGTCCAGGTCCATGATATGGATCTTGCCCGATAATCACCACTTTCACTTTGTCAAACGGCGTATAGGCAAACGCATTAAATATATTGGGACCAGCAGGATACACCACATATTTTTTCTTCTCTTCAACCAAGAAATTTTTTAGATTGACAAAATATGGTTTGTTAAACTCTGGCAACAACACCTGTTTCCACGATTCTTCTATTTGCGGATCAATCATTTTCTCGTATTTTTCCTATTAGCAGTCCTTTTGTCACATTCCAACGAAAACGCAATATCATATTGGCTTTCTTCGGTTTCAGCAAAAGCAAATAAAATAACCACAACACGAAAGAGCCGCCCCATTTAAATATTTCTTTCAAAAGCGACACGAGATATTGTCCCACACTATTGCAACGGACTTTTTCGCTCACGCCGGCACCATACGCCATTCGCTTCACATAGTCAACTGTCGTTCTGTTCTGTGGAATAACGTGATTTACAACCACATGAGGGAAGTAAAACACGGGCATTTTCAGCTTTTTTATTCGTTCAAAATAATCTTTTTCCTCGCCACCCATCAGATTTTTCTTTGAACGACCAAGTTTTTCGTTGAACAAGCCGACCTTTTCTATACAAGCACGACGAAATCCCATATTCGCACCAATCGGGTACGAATTTCCCCGAAACAAGCCAGTATATTGATATTTGTCAATAGCAGAAACAATCGGCATCAAACGGGGCGACATCCACTCTGGTTCCTTGCCACTTTCGTACAACGGAATTATTTTTCCGCCAAACGCCATCATTTCTGGATATTGTGACAAGTTGACCTGCAAGTATTTCAAGTAATCGGACTGAACAAACGCATCATCGTCAAGAAAGACAAGGCAATCACCTTTTGCTTCGGCTATCCCACGATTTCTCGCCGCCGAAAGTCCTTGTTTTGTTTCTACAACATAAGAATATTGTACGTTGGGAAAATCGGCACGAAAACGTTTGCATTCCTCTTCCGTATTGTCAGTACAATTGTTGTTTATCAACACAACCTCATAATCGTTGATAGGGAAATCATTGAGAGCGATACATTTAAGCGTTCTATAAATGTATGCACCACGATTATACGTACAGACAATTAACGAAATCATATTATTTCAAAATCAACAAAGCGTCACCGTAAGAACCGAACTTATATCCTTCTTTGATAGCCGTCTCGTATGTTTTCTTAACCAAATCGAAACCGCCGAAAGCACACACCATCATATACATAGTAGATTGTGAAAGATGGAAGTTCGAAATGAGTCGATTGGCAATTGAAAAATCGTACGGAGGGAAAATGAATTTATTCGTCCATCCATCGAAAGGTTTCAAGAATCCGTTCATCGAAACAGACGATTCCATAGCACGCAATACAGTGGCTCCACACGCACAAACATTATGGCGATTTTCTTTTGCCTCGTTCACCTTGTCGGCAATTTCCGGAGTGATAATCATTCGTTCGGAATCCATTTTGTGTTTGGTCAAATCCTCAACTTCAACAGCGCTGAAATTGCCTAATCCCATGTGTAACGTAAGATATTCAATATTTACACCTTTGATTTCCAAACGTTTCATCAATTCACGACTGAAGTGTGTTCCCGCAGCCGGCAAAGCCACTGAGCCCTCTTCCGTAGCAAATATGTTTTGGAAACGGTCTTGGTCAGAATCTTCCACGTTGCGAATTGTCCGAATATGGTCGGGAAGCGGTGTTTCGCCTAACGAGAACAAAATTTTCTTGAATGTGTCATAATCTTCTTCGCACAAGAAACGGATCGTTCTTCCGCGTGAAGTTGTATTATCGATTACCTCGGCAACAAGTTCATCATTTTCACCGAAATACAATTTGTTACCAATACGGATTTTACGAGCAGGGTCAACAAGCACATCCCAAAGATATTGCTCACGATTCAATTCGCGCAACAAAAACACTTCGATCTTTGCTCCCGTACGTTCCTTGTTTCCGTACAATCTCGCAGGAAAAACTCTTGTGTTATTCAACACCAAAACATCTTGATCTTCAAAATAATCAATGATATTCTTAAAAATCTTGTGTTCGATTTTTCCCGTTTTTGCGTCCAAGACAAGCAAACGAGCTTCATCACGATTTTCTGACGGATACAACGCAATTGATTCTGTTGGAATCTTCAATCTAAATTCTGATAACTTCATAATACACTATTTTCCTGTTCTATAATTTCTTGAAACTTTTCTATTGTAATACAATCTTCCAAACCAACTTCTCCAACTTTTGTGCGTTGCAACGCCGTCAAATAAGCTCCGCACTTCAATTCTTCACCAATATCCCTCGCCAGTGAACGAATATAGGTGCCTTTGCTACATGAAACTTTGATTGTTATATGTGGTAAATTATACTCTAATAATTCTATTTTGTCAATGCGAACGATGCGTGGTTCTATTTCAACATCCTTGTTTTTTCGAGCCAACTCGTAAGCTCTCGTTCCGTTCACACGTATTGCAGAATACAACGGTGGCACTTGCGATATTTCACCGACAAACTTTTTCAACGTTGCCTCCACCAATTCTTTTGTCACAAAATCAATCGGGAACGTCGCATTTTCCTCGGTTTCTTTGTCAAACGACGGCGTTGTGGCTCCCAATTTGAGCGTTGCAACATATTCCTTATCTTGATGAAGATAGGAATCAATCTTTTTTGTGGCCTTTCCCGTACACACTATCATCACGCCCGTTGCAAGCGGATCAAGCGTTCCAGCATGACCAACCTTGATTTTTTTCACACCGAGGGAACGACGTAACACGTACCTCGTCTTGTTCACCACATCAAACGAAGTCCACTGCAACGGTTTATCGAAATATAAAACTTCTCCCTCTAAAAAATCCATATTAACAAAGTGTGTATATTAACGTTACGATTGCCACAATCGCACAATATATCGCAAAATAAATCAGTTTGCCTTTCTTAACGATGTTAATCATCCAACGACAAGCAAAGCAACCAGCAACGAATGCCGTCAAAAATCCAACTATCATTGCCGATGGAGAAATGCCAGAAGCAACTGTCTCGTAACCATTTTTAGCAATTTTCAAAACATCAAGCAACGCCTCTCCAAGAATAGGAGGAATCACCATCAAAAATGAGAATTGAGCAAGATTTTCTTTCTTATTTCCCAACAACAAACCTGTTGCTATGGTAGAACCCGAGCGTGACAAACCCGGCATAACAGCACACGCTTGTGCAACACCGATAATAAAAGCGTCACGCAACGAAATCGTTTCTTTCTGACGAGGTTTCGCATAGTACGAGAATGCCAGCAGCGAAGCTGTAACGAGCAACATGATACCAACAACCAACAATCCCGAACCAAAGATTTCTTCAACCGTATCTTTGAAAAATACGCCGACAATTCCCACTGGAATCATTGAAATAAGGATATTGAAGAAATATCTCATTTCGTCGTTCATTTCAAATTTCAAACAACCTTTGAAAATCCAGACAATTTCCTTCCATAAAATAACAAACGTACTACATACCGTTGCAACATGCACAACCACATTGAATAACAAATTCTCCTCGCCCGAAAGTCCGAAGAAATGAGCACCAATCGTTAAGTGACCACTACTGCTGACGGGAAGATACTCCGTTAAACCTTGTATCAGCCCAAGTATAAATGCTTGCAAACAATCCATTACTATTCGTTTGATTTAGATTTTGGTTTCCAAAGGATAGCAAAAATTTCAAAGAAAAATCCGAACAAAATTACTATCGGAGCCAATGTCAACCGACGGAAGTTAAAAATGTCGGCTTCGCCTTCACCTGCTGTATAAAATACGTCGGGGTCGGTAGATGCACCACCTGACAACAAGACAAAACCTATAAATAAAATAATAACACCAATTAATATCAATATATAATTGGTAGTGCTAAAAGTAAAGTTTTTATCCTCTTTGGTGGATTTGAGTTGTTCTAAGATATTCATTTTAAATAATATATAACTCGTCTTTATTTAGTTTCAAGAATTTGTTCAATGCAAAGAATGTCGCAATAAACGTCAGGAACATTCCTATCAAAATGACGGCCAAAAATACAACACCTAATAGCTCAAAGTCAAGGAATTTTATAATTTCGTACGATCCTGCCTGTAAAAAATATAAAATACCCACCGTCAATGCCACGGCTATCAAACCGCTCAAGAAGCCCTGGAATGCTCCACGCAAAAGGAATGGCGAGCGAATGTAATGATTTGTTGCACCCACCAATTGCATTGTTTTTATCAAGAATCGTTTTGAATAAATCGACAAACGTATCGTGTTATGTATCAGCACGACAGAAACGCCGAACAATAACACACTTAACGCAAACAAAAACCAACTGATTTTTTTTATGTTGGAATTGAGCGTTTGTATGTGTGACCTATCATAATGAATGGAATCAACTAATTCGTTATTTTTAAACTGTTGCTCAATCAGAATGAAATTTTCAGGAGTGGCGTATTCCGCATAAAAATGTACTTCCAATGACGGTGGAATAGGATTTCCTTCCGCCAAATCAACGTAATTTTGCCCAAGAGTTGCCGCCAAACGTGCACTTGCCTCCTCGGCAGACACAAATTCCGTCTGTTTTACCATCTCCATCGCATCAACGGATTTACGCAATTCAAACATATCCGCATCCCGCACATCTGGTTTAAGAAACAATGTAAAACCGATTTTTTCCTTTACGTGATTTGACAAAGCCCTTTCGCTCGTCAGCAACAAACCTATCAAACTTAAAACAAACAAAACCAATGCAACGCTTATCAAAGTTGATGTGTATGAAGTAAACATTCTTTGACGAATCACCTTGTTTTGCTTCTTTGTATTACGTCTCATCGTTACGAATATCCTTTATTAGAACCCAACAGAACATACCAACCCCACGTTAAAAAACTTTTGGCAAATATATGATTTTTTCAGTTTAATGAAAGAATGAACGACATTTATTCAGAAAAAAAGAAAGGCAATACCTTCTCGATATTGCCTTTCCTTATTTATTCAATGTCAAGTTATTTCAACAAGACTTGCAACATTGATTGTTTGCCGTTGATTGTAACAACCACGTAGTACATTCCTTTTACGTTGCCTGTCAAATCAATTTCCTTGGTAAATGTTCCTGCAGCCGATTCTGTTGATTTATAAACCAAACGACCTGATTCAGAATAGATTGCAATCGAACATGTTTCTTCAGTATTCGTTTCAAAAGAAATGGTAAACAATCCTGTTGTCGGATTTGGATATGCTGTCATTGTTTGAACGGCAACATCAGAAATTGCCACACCTCCGCCTCCTCCACCTTGTGAATTAACCGTCAATACGAATTGAGCAGATGTTCTGTCTCCCGCATCATCGATTGCATACACGGTAATGATTTGCGAACCAGTCCAGTTCGGGTTAACGACTGAAATGGTAGCAAGACCAGAACTATTCGTCATAATAGAGATATTATCTCCACCTGCATCAATCTGCCAACGTAAATTTGACGTATTATCATCTGAGAAATACGATGCCAAATTAATGTTTGTAAATGTTTCTCCTGTGGTAATTGTTTGATCTGGAATTTTCTTTTCCAGAACAGGAGGTTCGTTCTGTTCTACGACGCTACATGGAATTGTTACCATTGCACCGCCAGTGGCTGTTACCGTAACAAGTGCCTGTCCGGTACCGACAGCTACAATTCTGCCATTGATAATAGATATGACATTCGAATTAGAACTTGTCAGCGTATAAGTTGGAGGATCAGCATCGGCTGGTTCGTATGTAAAGGACAATGTCTTGATTTGTCCCGGAGTCAACGTGAGAGACGTTTCTGAAGGAATAATCTCTGTAATCGATGTCTTTACAACAGTTACAACACACGTTGCCGAAGTGCCAGAATTATCATTTACCGTTGCCGTAATTGTTGCCACACCTTCGGCACGTGCCGTAATGGTACCAGTTGATGAAACGTAAGCAACGTCGGTATTGTTAGACTGCCAAGTTACCGTCTTACAAGACGCATTCGATGGTTCTATCGTCGCTCTCAATTGTTTTTGTTCATCGACAAGCATTTCCATCGTTGAATAATTGAGAGAAAGTCTTGTCGCATAAATTGGATTGACAACAACCGACAAGGTAGTAGTCACACTTGGAGACGATACCGAAGCTACAGACAACACAACCGAACCTGCAGCGACACCTGTAAGTATGTCATTTTCCATAGTTGCTACAACAGCATCACCATACGTTGCTGAAGTTCTTGTGATAGTCCACTTCAACGACTTGTTGGTTGCATTTGCAGGATAGAAAATTATTTGCGGAGCCAAATCAACTGGCTCGCCAATATTGACATATACGACACTACCATTCGGATAAATCATCTGAACAGGAATTGCCGTTGCCTGAACCGTCACGTTTGCCGTCGCTTTCTTTCCATTTGCAGCTGTGGCAGTTACTTTCGTAGTTCCTTCTGCTATACCAGTAATCTTACCAGTATTTGTATTTATCGTCGCAACAGATTCATTTACAACCGACCATGTGATTGTTTTGTTTGTCACATTATTTGGCGTAATCAAGGCAGATAAAGTCTGTGATTCGCCAACGGCAAGCGACACATCGGAAATTGAAACTGATTCAACTTCTATTTCTTTCACTTCTACCATACAAGAGCCATATTTACCATTAGCCGAAGTCGCCGTGATTGTTGCCGTACCTATACCATTAGCAGTTACTGTACCATACTGGTCAACAGAAGCAACAGAGATGAGACTCGATGACCATACAAGCGATTTATTCGTCGCATTTGATGGAGTAATCGTCGGCTCTAACGATGACATTTCTCCTATGTGCATTGTCAACGATGCAGGTTCAATAGACACATTTGAGACAGTTACAACATTCAACGTAACCTTCACATTACACGTTGCAGCTATACCATTTGATGTAACAGCTGTTATGACAGCATCACCAACCGATTTGGCAGTAATCTTACCATATACATCTACCGAAACAATTGACGCATCAGAAGAAGACCAAGTAACCGACTTATTCGTTGTTTTTTCTGGCAATACCGTTGCAACAAGTTGTTGTTGCTCATTTGTCAGCAACGTTGCATTGGTCGTATTCAACGAAATTGAAGTTGCCAACATCGGATTTACCTTGACTGATACCGTCTTTGTCAATCCATTACCCGTTTCTACTTCTATCAAAGTTGAACCAGCAGAAATTCCTTTTATAACACCATTATTTACCGTAGCTACACTTTCATCTTTCGATGACCAGGTCAATACAGTGTCGGTAACATTTGACGGAGTCAACGTCGTTGTGATTTCCAACGTTTCATCTATTTCCAACGTACAACTTGTAGTCGACAAGGTAATGGAAGTTGGTTCAATATCTTGAACAGTCAAGATACATTTCTCAGTTATTGCATTCGCCGATGTAGCAGTTATTTGCGTAGTACCAGCTTTTTTCGCTGTTACGACACCATTAGCGTCAACCGTGGCAATCGATTCATTAGAGGAAGCCCAAACAATCGTTTTGTCCGTCGCATTATCTGGATAAACTGTAGCATAGAGTTGTTCCGTACCATACACTCGCATTGAAAGATTTGACTCACTCAGCACAATCGAAGATACATCGACTGGTTTTGCTGTTATGACGCACGATGCAGCAACACCATTATGTGCAGTTGCCGTAATCGTTACCGTACCTGCAGCAAGTATAGTGACATATCCATTTTCGACCGTTGCAATGCTTCTATTCGATGTCGTCCATGTCAGTTCTGTATTTGAAGCATCGTCAGGCAAAACCGTCGCAGCAATCTGGAATTTATCGCCAATATATTTTACAACAGAAGATTGAGTAAATTCAACCGACGATACAGGAACTATATCCTTAATAATTTTCAGATTGACAATCTTTTGGAATGTTGAGTATCCATCGGAAACTGTCACGGTAATAGTTGTATTTCCTTCTGCTACAGGAGTAATCTTACCTGTTCTAGAAACAGTTGCATATGCTGTATTTGAACTTTCAAACAACGTATATTCTATACAAGCATTCGACGGTGTTGTCGTAACATTTATCTGTGCCGAACCTGTTTTGGTAATTTCAATAGATTCGTTGTCAACGCTTATCGATGTGATTTTAGTTGAACAGCCAGTCAAAACGACAGGAATTGTAGCCGTTTTCTTCGTACCATACATATCGGTAACTTCTGCTGTGACGGTAACTGTTTTAGTTCCATACATCAAATTATTTGTCAACTCACCATCCGCATCTATTGAAGCATCAGAACCAGAAACACTCCAAACTATTGATTGAGTTGTAACTGCCGTTGGATTCAAAACCAACAATTTAGACAAATCTGCAGATTGGTTGATTGCCAACGAAACAGACTCTTGCGAGAACGAAGCCGAAGAAATTGACTTGTATGCGACAGTAACATTTACTTCTTTCGTCACATTACCCGAAGATGCCGTAATGACAGCATCACCTTGACCAACAGCCGTAACAACACCCGTAGTCGAAACTGTTATTTTCGTCGGATCTGACGAAGCCCATGTGACATTCTTATTGGTTGCATTGTCAGGCAAAACCTCGGCCGTCAATATATGCGTCTCACCGATTTCCATTGAAAGCGATGCCGGCGTTACGTTAATAGACTCTACAGCAACAACATCCGACTCAACATTGACTGTAATCACCTTAGTGATATGGTTATACGTTTCAACTAGGATTGTCGCTGTTCCCTCGGCAACAGCCATTATCAAACCATTCTCCGAAACAGTCACTTTCGATTCGTCCGATGATGACCATGTTAAATCTCTCTTCGTGGCATCTTCAGGTACAAAATCAACCGTAATTTGTTGCTCTCCACCGACAGTCAATGTAACATCTTCCGTACTTAATATTATATCTGTCAGGTATTTATCAGAAATCTGAATCGTGTAACTTCCTGAAACACTGCTTGCAGCCGTTGCTGTAATAGTGACATTTCCACTTGCCAATGCCGTAACGACACCCTTATCACTAACGGTTGCTATTGTTTCGTCAGACGAAGACCATGTAATCTTCTTATTCTCAGCATCTTGAGGAGTTATTTCCGCAGTCATTGTTTGTGTTGTTCCGACATACATCATCTTTGCCTGAGGAGTCACAACAACATCGGTAACGACCTTTTCTGCGACAGTCAAAACACATTCAGCATAAGAATTTACATCCTGATTTGCAGTGGCACGAATCACCGTAGTACCATATTTTAATGGGGTAATTTGACCATCTTCTACTGTAGCAACCGTTTCATCAGATGACGACCAAAGAATTTCTTCATCACAAGGATTATCCGTTGTGATTGCTGCCGTCAGCGTAAAACTTGAAGTCTTGTAAATTGTTTTTTCGGTCTCACTTATCACAACATCAACAGCTCCTGAATTACAATCCGAAGAAACATTTACCGTACAAGTCGCCAAAGTGACGCCATTACCTGTCGTTGTAGCCGTAATTGTTGCAGAACCAACACCCATTGCATTCACAATACCGTTAGAAACCGTTGCTACCTGTGTATTTGAAGATGTCCATGTCACAACATTATCTTCGGTACACTCATCGTTTGGTGTGATTGTAGCAATTAACTGCTCGTACTGACCTTTAACCAAAGCCAAAGACGATTTATTCAAACTCAAAGTTATATCGCCAGAGCAATCTTTTGAAACATTTACTCTACAAACGGCCGTCTTAACCGAGAAGCCGTCATTCACCGAAATGGTTATGTCGCTATATCCCTTGGTTGTCAAGGCTGTCACCTCACCAACTTCCGAAACCGTTGCGACAGATTTGTCGGAACTTGAATAAGTTACCGACTTCACGCAAGCATTAGATGGCGTCAATGAATACATCACTTGTACTTTCTCACCATAGAACAAACTCAAATTCGCATTAGTGCTAACCAATGCCACCTCAGTAGGACAACCAGTAAGAGTTGCCTCGATTGTCTTTGTATATTCATTACCACTCTTATCTGTCACAACAACAGTGATTGTAACGTCCTCGGTTCCGTATGCCAATTTATTTGTCAAAACTCCGACACCGTTTACCGTAGCCGATTGAACATCGGAAACAGACCAATCGTATGATTCTATCGTAGCATTACTTGGCGAGAGCGACAAGTAACTTGCCAAGTTTATAGTTGCACCTTCCGAAACATAAACCTTTGATTGTGAGAACGAAACAGCTGTCAAAGGAACTTTCAACTCTTCTACTGCGAACGTAATAGAAACAATAGAACTTGCCCCTTCGCTATCGGTAGCACGAACCTTTACTATGTCAGAGCCAATCCATTCGTCATCCTTCACACTTACCGACAAGACGCCCGAAGTAATTGTCACATTAAGATATTCCGACGGATTTACCAATTCGTATGTCAATGCCGATGATTCTGTAGCATCGTCGGTTGCAAAATTCGTCAAATTAATATTTGTGAACGAACCGCCTTGTTGAATTGTTTGAGCGGGTATTACAGCCCAGACTGGTGCTGCATTTATTGTAATTTCAACATCTTTACCGAAACGAATCTCGTCAATCGTAATTGTTCCCGAAGCCGAAGCAGAAGAACCTTTATCGAAATAGAACTTCATACCATATATTTCAGACGAATTTGCCGTGCCAAATTTGCCAGTAAAATCGAATGTATATGTTGTATATTCGTGACCAGCAGAACATTGTTCAGCAGCAACCGACGTTGCGGTCGTATTACCATTTGCATCGAACAATTCCACGTAAAGCGATGTTGCAACGGTTGTTTTCAATGTTACCGAAGCATACGGATTTGAAGACAAATCCAATATCTTATAATCCTCATCTACAAGATTATACGTAATTGCATCCGAAGCAGCTGACGTTCTATTATAGAGTACTTGCATATCGCCGCCGTTGTAATTCAACGTATACAAATCCGAAGATTCGCTCCAACCTTTCACAGCAGGACGAATCACGTAATCAGTATAACCATCAACAACCGAAGGCGTTACAACATATTGAATTTCATATTCGTTGACTGTGCTCAAATCCTGAGAAATCACCTTCACGTATGCCTTTCCGTCAAGACTCGAAGCCTGTGTAACTTCCAAATATGCTGCATCATCAGCAGCCACAGCCGAAACAGTTGGAATTGTCTCCATTCCAGCCGGCAATGTCACAGTATAAGAATGAATGTTTTGATCAAATGACAATGACAATCCGTTATTCAACGATATTGATTGCAATTCCGCATTGTCAGACAATGTAACAACGGTTTGAGATCCTGTAGCAACTCTCGGCCCTATTACCAAATTGTCTATGTATGCAGCTTTCTTACGAGGTTTCTTAGTATCGTCTGGACCATACAAACCAAATCTAACTGCCACTATTGCTGTTTTTGTTATATAACTTGCAGTTGAAAAATTCAATGTTATGGTTCCCGTTGTAGAAGAACTTATCGTTTCTGATGGTGTAATATAATTCGACACATTACCATACACATCAACCAAAGCAACATTGAATGGGAAATATTCATTATCTACTGTTACACCATTCAATGTTTTTCCATTTGCTACGCCTACAATATCTAAAGAAACATTCAATGCAGAAGAACCGTCCAATACATAACCTGTTGGAAGATGATATTCTACATAACCATAACTTTGTTCTGTTCCTTTTTGATCCAATGCCACACCTAATTTATATTCTGTTGTAGTTACCATTCCTGGCCCCATTCCAGAAGTTGTCGTTATCGTTTCCCAACTAACTTTGTGAATTTCATTATTAGTACTTACATTACCAATACCTGTTGTAAAATCGTCAGACCATTCTGTCACAATATTTTGCGACGACGCGGCTGCATAAGTTATCTCATATTGTTTCGTAGAACCATTTTCTGCTGTAACAGTAATAACAGTAGCTTCAGCAACCGTTTGTGCATAGTCAATGTCAACCATTGCATTCGGGTCGGTAGCAATAGCAGTAATATATGGCACGTACGTCGTGTATAATCTTGCGACATAATTATATACTGTTGGTGAGAATGCAGGTGAAAGTTCACCGCCGCCTAGTTCAAGTGTAGCAAGCGTTGCATCCGATGAAGCAGCAATCTTGAAACTTACCATATATGTCTCACTATTATAACCATTTGCTGAAATCACCTTCACAGTTGCTTGGTCACTCAACGATTGTGCCTGAGTAACCGTTACCGAGGCTCTTTCGTGAACCGTCGTAGCAGAAATAGTAGGTACCTGCGTTGTCCCTGCTGGCAAAACGCATTCGTACATCAAAACCGACGTAGAAACCGTAGGTGTAATCTCGCCAATTGAAGCCGTCAACGTCTTGAGAGCAACACTCGAATTCACCGATTGATTTTTCTGTTTGTATGTAGGAGACATTTCCTCCCAGTTATCAGCCATTTCTGGATAACGTCCATAACTTACATTTTCAGTTTGAACCCCAAATGAAACATTATCAATTACAACAAGTTCTCCATCAGCAGTAATTTGGCTCAAAACCACGTCTTCGCCTGTTGTTCCATTCAATGAGAAATCAAGGTGATTTGCCCCAAGTTCTGGCTTTCCGTCAGCCCAGAACGTAATCCATTTCCCCGCCTGAACAGTTGTCAATGCTGAATTTGTCGTTGGTATTCTATATCGTAATGAGTAATTCAAAGAGTCGCTGATGAACAAACCGCCAAGATCTATCGCAGAACTCGTTCCATTATAAAACTCAATATAATCGCTATATGCACCCGTTTCGTCAGCCACAATCGAAGTATTTACAGCAAGGACTTCGTTGATTGTTATACCCGAAACTTCGTGTACTGTCGCCGTATTTGCATTCTTTGCATTTGGTGTCGGTGTCAGCAGGTAACGGAACGTTGATGATTCATTGGGATAGCGTCCATACGAGATATTTTCACCTTGATTTGAGTACGAAATCTGGTCAATAACATAGTTTTCAGAACCACGCAACTGCACAATTGCAATGTCACCTTTTTCGGCAGGCAACTTGAAATCAACGTGATTCGGATTGATTGCGGTCTGCTTGTCACACCAGAAAATATAATATCCACCAGCTTTAATCGTCGTTTTCGTCGGTTCACCTTTCGGAATCATATATTTATTCAGGTTATTCAAGTCGTTTGTCACGAACAAACCACCCAAGTCAATATCCTTGTTTGTTGTATTATAAATTTCAAACCAATCGGCATACGAACCTGTTTCCTCTCGTACCGTGGAACTGTTTTTCGACATAAATTCATTGATTACCAAACCATCAACGTATGTTTCAGACATTATTGTATTTGTAGCCCTTGGTGTTGTCTTTGTAAAAATAATCATGTTGGAACTACCATCAGGATAACGTCCGTATGACACATCGGTATTTTGCTGTGAATATCTTATTTTATCCAAAACTGTCATAGAACCCGCACTGTTCTTTTGAGAAAGAATGATTACACCCGAAGAACGGTCCAACTTAAATGGAAGATGCAATGCACCGTCCTGTGATTCATTATCAGCCCAGAATAACACATAACCTCCTGCAGGAATCGTAGTTTCCTCCATCGCTCCATACGGAATCTTATACATCTCAAGATTTGTGCTGTCATCCGACAAATAAAGTCCGGCTAAATCGACAGCTGAATTGCCACCATTATATATTTCAATCCAGTCTTCTGTTTTGTTGTTATCACTTAAAATATCAGTGCTGTTCGATGTAAGAAATTCGTTAATGTACAAATTCTTTTCCGTCGAACGGTTTGAAAATACCGCAGTTATCGACGTATTATTTGTAATTGTTACAAAATACTCTGGGTCAGTTGACAATGTTGTATTTCCATTTTTCCAAGCCGAAAATTGATAGCCATTTTTCGGTTCTGCCGTCAGACGTATCGGGCGTTCTTTCTGATGTGCTGCGGAATAGTTGCTAGGAACTGGGATTGAACATACATACACATTTCCCTGTGATTCCGTATAACTTATATTCAATGTTGTTGTTCCTTTAGAACCAAACTTTGTATTGACAAACCCCTTCATATTTCCCACACGACTATCTGCCCACGATTTCATACCTCCTGCACCATACCCCCAAGAATCACCACCGTTCAGAGTACAAGTCCATTCGTCCATCAAAGCCGAACGTTCCGCCGACAATTGATTTTCAATATTATTAACAATAGATTTAAATATTGAAGAATCATACACGGTTGCCATCATCGCATAGAAACGTTGTACGAATTCCGCTTTAAACTCTTCGTTTTCAAGCATATAATTCAATAATGCAACTGACGTTTTTTTCTTATAGCTTGTTTTGTCAAAATTATCCCAAGGATTTGTGTTGGCATCACCACCCCACAGACCATAACCAAAATCCGTATCATACCAAGGGAAACGGAATTTACCATTTTCACTACGAGGTCTCCACAATCTCATATTGTTTGTCGGCCAATCGGTATTTTGGCAGAAAAACTGAGCGATGTAGTAATTTATCATATTATCAACATCAATATAATGTGACTTAACATATTGATAATTTGCATCAACGCTCATTGAATTATTCTCCAAATATATCATTAATTCGGCAAGTCTCTTAGTATCACCTTTTTGTGCACGGAAGTTGTACAAACTATCATTACAATATTTCAACAAATCTATATCATCCGCATAATCGTAATACCCTGCAAAATAATCTTCACCAAAGCGCTCACGCATATTTATCAATCCCCAATACTCACCATTCAAATACATTACAACTGGCTGAAAATCTTGGGTTTCCAAATCTATCTTTCCTCTCAACACTTGTTGTATGGCAGCATCTCGATACTTACTTCCTTGTTCCCAGTCATTTCCTGCGTTACGTAACACAAACGATTTATATGAATCCAAACCGTCATCTCCAAACAATGGATATGCCATCTGACCATCTTCGTATTTTTTCTTCATCACGATATTTAGAGATTTCATATCGTAATTTCGCGACACAGCACCCATGGTACTTGCACCCGCTGACACTCCAAACTGACGATTCCCTTGTTGGTCAAAATATTCCACAAAAACCTTGCGTTCCCAATCTTGACGCCAGTTTGCCGTTACATAACCATCATACAATCCATTAACCCCCTGAATGTAAATTCCAGTGTCTTTATTGAAGAAATTATCAAAATCCGTTGATATTGCTACAACAGGCAAAGAACGAGTATTTATATTTATAAAATAGGTATTCGCCTCGGTAAGACTCGGGACATAATCATCATGAAACACTTTTGCCTTTATGACAAATCCATAATCTCGAGTTCCCGTATATTTTGACGACGGATAATCCAATGTCGAAGGATAAGCATAATGTTGGACACCTGTTTTATTTTCTCGATTATGACCATATTTCTGTGTTGTCTTGGTTGTCTTTTTAGCAGTTATCGGGCCACTATAAATAGGAGAATTTTCGGTTGGTTCTGAACCATCGGTCGTGTAACGAATAACACCACCATTCAATGTCGTTGACAATGAGACTGTCTGTTCCTTGTTGAAATAGCCACCCTTTATTGAGAACACTGGTTTTGGAGCCAAACCTTTCACTGTGGTTGAAACATTCTTCGCTCCTGGAGTCGGTTTCGACAATGGTGCCCACGAGCCCGTTCCGTCTGTCAAACGGCCATAGGTGTAATCCGCCTCAATAGGTTTGATATTCACCGAATCCAAAAGCAACATCGAAGATGAATACATATATAATACGTCGTCACCACTGGTTGACAATTTGAAATTTGTGTGCATGGCAGCACCCGTCACATCCTCGCCATCGCAATACACAACAAGGTATTTACCCGCACCAATAGACTGACCATTCGGCACTTGCCATTTACGTGGCTTGTCCTTGTTATCGGTAAGATAATAGCCACTAATATCTACTGCTGATGACGATGTGTTATACAACTCAATCCAGTCTTTGTACTTAAAGAAATCTGGATCCATTTGTGTTTTTGAATTCGAGGTCTGAACCTCGTTGAACTTTACTTGTCCATAGCCCGAAGTCAAGATTCCACAAAGGAATACGAACTGGAAAAGAACTCTTCTCATATTATTAAAACCTTTCTTTTTAAGACATCTTTACTACTTAAAAACCCTATGTGATTTTTCTTTTTTTATATTACAAGAATGTGCACTCATAGATTTAAGTTCACAAAAATAAAAAAAACATTAATAGTTTTTTCAAAAAAATCGACAAAATCACTCAAATGAAAAAAATAAAATTCTATCTGTTTTATTGTTCTAAAATTCTTTGTATATTTGCTCTATGTCTATGACATTTTGAAAAAAAAACTGTAGTAAAAATTTAAAATCATAAAAATATGCAACTAAAAAATCTCTTTGTTTCAATCGTCCTAAGTGTATTTATGACACTCTCGGCATTTGCACAAGACATTACCACAAATTTCATAAATCATAAAGGACAGGATTTATTTCTCAGCGGAATAAACGTTGCTTGGATAAACTACGGAAACGACTTGACTGGTTTTGACAAACAGAAATGGACAACCTTGTGCGAAGAGGTATCTGAAGCAGGAGGAAACTCCCTTCGCTGGTGGATTCACGTTGATGGGCGAAGCACTCCAACCTACGATCCTACCACACTCCTTGTGACAGGAATGCCTGAATCGGCTTTGAACAATCTAGAGCTTGCACTCGACATTGCCGCCGAACACGGTTTGGTCGTTAGTCTTTGTCTATGGGCTCACGGAATGCTTGCATATACCGATTCCGGCGATCAAAGTTCTGCTGTTGGAAACGCCCGTCGTGCAAAAAACAAAAAAATATTGACCGAAGAGGAAGGAACAATGGCATACATTAATAATGCCCTAATTCCTATGGTAAACAAAGTGAAAAATCATACGGCCATTCTTTGCTGGGAAATCTTTAACGAACCCGAAGGTATGACCAACGTTGCCAATTGGAGCGAATACGAACATATTGACATTTCGTACATTCAAAAATTTGTAAATCTCTGCGCCGGAGCCATTCACAGAGCCGATCCAAATGCCAAAGTTTCTAATGGTAGTTGGGCTGCACCTGCATTAATCGGCAACAAAGATGGCAACAACTATTACACCAATGAAAAATTGATTGCACAAGGTGGCGACGAAGATGGTTATCTTGATTTTTATATGTTTCACTATTATCCAACAAATCATGGTAAAGCATATTCTCCATTCCATCAAACATTCGAATACTTTGAAGGATATGGCGTAGATAAGAAATTAATCATTGGCGAATTTCCTGCTCGCGGTATCTTAAAATCGGCGGGATGGCTTTTGCCTAACACTGCTCAAAAGACTACCGAACAAGCTATGCTTTGGTTATATCAAAACGGATACTCTGGCGGTTGGGGATGGACATACAGCAACCACGACGGAAATGGCGGTTTGGACGATATGAAAGACGCCATGGCAAAATTGAAAACTATGTATCCTGAACATATTATTATTCAACACGACAAAAATTTCAACTACATTCCTCACGCAAAAGGTAAAATTCCCGATACGGCTGTTTTCACGAATTCTGCAAAAATTTCAAAATACGTAAATGTGAACGATTTCTTCGAAGATGACGAAAATGATGTTTTAACCTTCACTTTCACAGCCGATGACCAGATTCTTTCCGTTGAACTTGACGAAGATGGCTACATCAGCTTCTCACCTGTTGCCACCACGTCGCAATGTGGCACAATAACCATCACGGCAACCGACAAAGGTGGAAAACAAGCGTCAACAAGTTTCTTCGTACTTGTGAGAAATGACGATTTCAGTTCCGACAACAAATTGCTTAACGCATTTGTTACCTATTCAAGTATGGAGGACGAAGAATATCTTCCATTCTATGCTAACGACGGTGACGAATCTACTCGTTGGAGTTCTTTGTACAACGATGACGAATTCATTATGTTTGACATGTTCCAAGAAGAAACGATTCAACGTATCGTACTCAATTGGGAATGGACTGGCGAAAAAGGTGCGTATGCTCAAGCATACAGCATAGCAGTATCAAACGACAAACAAACGTGGGACACAGTATTTTCTGTAAAAAAAGGACAATCAATCCAAAGTAACATTATTCTTAACAATCCAGTAACGTGTCGTTATTTGAAAATCACCTTTACCGAACGTGCGACTATTTGGGGATATTCGCTTACCGAAGTGGAAGCTTACACCGAAATCAATGAAAATCATAACGTTCAAGCTGCTGCAAAAACGCAATTATACCAAGCATGCTACGCAAACGAGCCGTTCTCATACCAAAAGAATCTTAGAACATTGTTCAAAGATGCCGACAACGACGTATTGACTATCAGCGCAGCTGACAATAAGCCAAATTGGTTGCAATTCGACCCTGAATTACTCACACTAACAGGAACACCGCAATTAAGCGACACAGGCGTAGTTATTTTCAATATCATAGCAAAAGATTATGCTCAAACAAGTGCTTCACGCGAATTCAAAATTAAGGTGCTTCCACCTGACAATGTTTCGATTAGCACAATTGAAAACCCTGTCGTTATCTATCCGAATCCTTGTGTGATTGATTCCTTCACAATTACAATCTCAAATATAGAAGGAAAAGCATTGGCTTCGTTTACCAACGCAGACGGAAAACTTGCTGCGATCAAATACATCACGTTCCAAAACGGTCAGGCAACATGTCTAACCGACGGTCTTACACAAGGCGTGTATGGCATAACTATCCGCGTGAATGGTGAAACGTATAAATCTAAAGTCGTAATACAATAATGAAACGACTTACCATATTAGCACTCTCCGCTATTTTCTGCGGTTCTCTTTTTGCACAGCAAAGAATTTCTATTGTAGAAAATAAATTTATGTTGCACGACAAGGAATTCTTTCTGATAGGAACCAACACGCCGTGGGACAATTGGAACGATTTCGGAGGAAATTTCAATCCTCAATTTTGGGCCGACGAGTTTGCAAAACTTGAAAAAAACGGAATCAATAGTTCCCGTGTGTGGATTAGTTGCGACGCGGCAGGTCAACCGATTGTTGACGGAGAAGGTGTCACACATCCTGCCACACAACAATTTTGGGATAATCTCGACTACTTGATGGACCTGGCGAAAAAACATAACATTTACGTCATCGCCACCATTTCGTCATTCGACAATCTTGACGAAACGAAACCTGCCTCAAAAAATTGGATGGCACTGCTGAACTGCACACAAAAACTCCAACAATACTGCGACACGTTCCTCAAACCTTTGGTGGAACGATACAAGGACAATCCGTACTTTTTTGCAATCGACATCTGCAACGAACCAGAATGGATGCACGAACATAAAAAATACGGCAAAATGGAATGGGATTTTATGCAGATGTTTGTAGGAATGTGCGCGGCGGCAATTCACTCCTACAACACGCAAGTGCTTGTAACAGTGGGAAGTGCCTCGGTAAAATGGAGTTGTGACAAATTTGAAGGCAACAAGTGGAGCGATGCAATTTTACAGGATATGACGATGAATCCCCTCGCCTATCTCGATTTTTGGCAGATACATTATTATGAATGGACAAACCAATTCGGTAATCCGTTCCACGAAACGCCCGAACATTGGGGCTTGGACGACAAGCCGTGCATTATAGGCGAAACGCCAGCAAACAATAAAATTTACGGATTTCCAATCACTTACGACGAAATCTATTCGCTCCCCTATTCGCTCGGCTACGACGGCGTGTATCCGTGGACATCGAACGGAGCAGGAACGGGAGATTTCGGAACACTCAAGAATTTTGGAGATGCCGCAAAAAAAATATCTCAACAAGTAAATAACTCTAAATCAAAGAAATAATGGAATTAAACGATGGTAAACTTTCTTTCAGAGAAAAATTCTGCTACGGATTCGGTGACTTGGCTTCGTGTCTGTACTGGCAAACATTTATGTTGTACTTCACGTACTTCTACACCGACATCTTCTTGCTTCCGGCGAGTATTGCAGCCACCATGTTCCTCATCACCCGTATTTTCGATGGTGTGAACGATCCTATTATGGGTATGATTGCCGACAGAACCGAAACGAAATGGGGAAAATTCCGTCCGTATCTGCTCTGGTTCTGCATTCCGCTTGCCATTGCCGGATTTCTCACATTCACCACGCCAAACTTTGGTCTGACGGGGAAAACCATCTGGGCTTACATCACGTTTTTCCTTGTGATGATTATCTACACAATCATCAACATTCCTTATACTTCGTTGCTTGGCGTGATTTCGCCGAACTCCAACGAACGAACGAGTGTGTCGTCAATCAAGTTCATTTTCGCATTTGCAGCAGGAATCATCATTTCTGCCACATTGTTACCTGCAACGCAGAAACTTGGCGAAAACAACGAATCAATCATTCGTGCCGAAGTTGTTGACAAAACACTCACCATCCACGAACAAGAATCGCAAGGATTTGCAAATATTACACTTGACAATGGTCAAACGACAAAAGTTTTTGACGTAACCATTTTCAATAAAGAAGATAATTACGACAACGACACGCTTTACAGCACGCCTACAGGCATGGTTGTAAAACTCAAAGAAGGATTTGGTTCAAAATCTATCGCACTTGATGATATTTTTGCCGAAGAATCACCAATTTCCGTTTCAAAAATATCGGTTCCTGCCAAAGGTTGGTCGCGGTTTTTTATGATTATTGGCGTGTTTGCCGTGCTATTCTTCTTCATCACATTCAAAGGCACGAAAGAACGTGTTCATCCGCCAAAGAACGTGGCAAAAAATTCCGTAGGAAAAGATTTGAAAGAACTTTTCACCAACAAACCATGGCTGATTTTGGTATTCGCCACACTTACGTTCATTCTCTACACGGCAACGAAAAGTAGCGTGACGGTGCATTATTTCAAGTACATTATTCAAAATCAGACACTTACCGTTCCATTTATGGGCGAACAAACGTATGATTACAACACATTGGTATCAATTTACAAAGTAATCGGACAACTTTCATCGCTCATCGGCGTATTGATTGTGAGTTGGTTTGCGACACGATATGGGAAACAAAAAGTTTTTGTCATCTCCTTTATCATTTCAATCATTTCGACAGCGGCTGTATTCGTCTTGGACGCAAGCCAATTGTATCTAATCTATTTTTGCCAATTCTTAGGTTCCGTAACAGGCGGCCCGTTAAGCGTGCTTTTGTGGGCCATGTATGCCGACATTGCCGACTACTCGGAATTGAAGAACGGTCAACGTGCCACAGGATTGATATTCTCGGCATCAACCATGTCGCAAAAAATCGGTTGGGCAGTGGGAGCATACATTGCACTTACGTTGATGGCATCGGTAGGATTCTCACCAAACGAAGTACAGACGGCTGAATCAACACACGGTTTGCTGATGATGTTCACCATCATTCCTGCAATTCTCGGCGTAATTTCCATCATCATTTTCTTCTTCTACCCTCTTTCCGACAAGGTAGTTGCCGAAAATGAAAAATTATTGATGGAACGACGGGCTGAGGCGGAAAAAGAAGCTATTGAATAAAATTTGTAAGGACACATTCAATGTGTCCCGAATGAATTCGTTTGTAGAAACAGGACGCAGTGCGTCCCTACAATTAGAAATTATTTTATGTATCACTCAAAACAATCTCTTATTGTTGATAACTTTTTAACAACTATAAATCAATGATTTAGCACTAATTTTGGAGTATGTTGCATAAAGTATAAGAATGTGCACAAAGTTTTTTTGTATTTTTGGGGACAAATGAATTTTAGTAAGTAGAAAAATGGGAAAAGTAATTGCAATTGCGAACCAAAAAGGAGGAGTTGGAAAAACCACTACGTGTATAAATCTTGGTGCAAGTTTGGCAAGTTTTGATTATTCAGTGCTGATTGTCGATTTTGATCCGCAAGGTAATGCGTCAACAGGATTAGGCATCGACATTCGCGATGAAAATATGTTGGGCATATATGAATGTCTTGCCGGGAAATGCAAACCACAAGAAGCAATTCACCAATACGAAGAAATTGATAAATTACATATCATACCTTCTAATATCGACTTGGTCGGTTTGGAATTGGAATTGGCTAACGACCTTGATAATCGTAGTTTATACTTGAAAAATATTATCGATAAAGTTCGTGATTCCTACGATTTTGTTCTTATCGACTGTACTCCGTCGCTTGGCGTACTTACTACCAATGCCCTTACGGCGGCTGATTCGGTTTTGCTTGCTATCCAATGTGAATATTTCGCTTTGGAAGGTTTGGCACAGCTTTTAAATACCATTCGCGAAGTGCAGGAGAATTTCAATCCGACGCTTTCTATTGAAGGTTTCTTGATTACAATGTATGACGTTCGCTTACGACTCTCAAATCAAGTTGTTGAGGAAGTGCATAATCACTTTGAAGACATGTTGTTTGAAACTATCATTCAAAGAAATGTGAAATTAGCGGAAGCTCCAAGTTTTGGAAAGCCAGTCATCACATACGATGCAACGTCTGTTGGAGCAAAGAACTATTTGAACTTGGCACAAGAACTCTTACGTAGAAATAAATTACCTGAAACGAAACAATAATGGCGACAAATAAAAAAGGTTCTGTTCTTGGAAGCAATGCTCTCAGTGCCGTTGGTGCTGGCAAGGATATATTGTTCAGTAAGTCGAGCAACAATGTTGCAAATCGTCAAGGTGTGACGGAAATTGCCATAGAAAAAATTGTTCCAAGCAAAAAACAAACAAGAAAAACATTTGACGAGGAGGCGTTAAACCAACTTGCCGAATCTATAAAATCTCTTGGAGTTATTTCTCCCATAAGCGTCCTTAGAAATGGAATTGATTCATACGAATTGATCTATGGAGAACGCCGTCTGAGAGCATCGAAAATTGCCGGGCTTGAAAAAATTCCTGCGTATGTAAGAACTGATGTTGATGATGAAAAGCAGTTAATCATCGGTGTTATTGAAAACTTGCAACGCGAGGACTTGGACCCGATTGAAATCGCTCAATCATACCAACGACTTATTGAAGAGGCGAATCTTACCCAAGACGAGCTTGGTAAGAAAATAGGGAAAAATCGTACTACCATTGCGAATTCCCTCCGTCTTTTGAAATTACCGCCAGAAATTCAGACGGCCTTGATGAACAAGGATTCCAATCAGTCGTTTACCGAAGGACACGCAAAAGCACTCCTTTCGCTTGACGATGATAACAAACAACGCGATGTTTTCACCTCAATTCTTGACAAAGGATTGTCGGTTCGCGAAACCGAAGACCTTGTTCGTTCATTGAAAGAAGGGAAAAAAGCCCCAAAGAAAACATCGAAATCGGAAGAACAAAAGGCACTACAGACGAAGATTTCAAAGAAATTCAACAATGCAAAAGTTGCATTAAACATAACGTCAAAAGGAAACGGGAAAATTTCCATCTCGTTTGCCAATGCCGATGAAATGAATGCAATCGTTGCCTTGATTGATAAAATCCAATAGAATGCGTAAACTGATTCTCCTTGGTTTCATTTGTTTTTTAGGACTACGTACCTTTGCACAAGAAGATACCGACACGCTTATTGCATTACAAGAAGTCACCAAAGAAACAGCCGATTCCATCGAGAAAAAGCACTCTCCTAAAACTGCCGCCATTCTATCGACCATTCTTCCCGGTGCTGGACAAATTTACAACAACTCGTGGTGGAAAGTTCCCATCGTTTATGCTGGATTTGCAGGCATTGGGTATGGTTTGTACTTTTATCAAGATTACTACAAATCGTTCAAAACGGCATACAACAACTATCGAAATCCTTACTTGGAACAAGGCCTAAATCCTCCTGCCGATACAATTCTCACTGTTCGGGGCGAAACGGGTTATTCTCCTGTAAACGTACAACAAGGACGAGATTTTTATAGAAAATATCGTGATTTATGTATCATTGGCTTGGGTGTATGGTATTTGGCCAACATTCTTGATGCTTACACCGAAGCCCATTTGTTTGAATTCGACGTTTCCGACGATTTGTCAGTTCAATGGCAACCAACATTTTATTATCGACAAACGTCGATGGCTACTGCCGCTTTGCCTTCGGGGATAAAATTTACGGTAGATTTTTAAGAATCCACGCATTTTATGAAGAAACAACTCTACAGGGAACCTTGCCCCGTTAGGGGCAAAAGATTGGTAGGAAGAGATTATAGATACGTTAGCGAGCCGTAGATTCGCCACATATTCATTGTTATATTCATTGTTGCGTACCTAAAGGCACGCTGTATCTTTGTCGAATTCAATTTTCTACCAACCCAATGTGCCTACGGCACAGAATTATGAAATTGATAGGTGAATTACTCTTTCGTTACCTTGTCTGCCAAATCTTTCAAAAAGGTATAGCATTCAGCCTTTTGCTTTTAATTCTTTAATTGCACTTTGTTGTTAAAAATTCATTTCTATATCATTCTTAAGTCATTCCTTTCCTCGAGAATGGAAATGTTATTATCCCAAAATATCTTATACAACCGCGCGAGAGTAGATTCTTTCTCGTCAATCATTTTCGGTATGGAATGAACATTGTTTATTTCACATCTTGTACTAAACGCACAGAGCAACCATAACTGCGACTACGGAGGTACGGTGTGAAGTTGAGAGGGTGAGCCATACAATCGATTGACAGTTGACGGGCTAAGTACTTGCAGTACATGTCCGCCCAATAGAACCCGCGGTCATCCACCTTATCAACAACCAAGCCATAACGGCAGCCAGCCGCAGGAAGAAAAACGGCACCATTTAATTCCATTTTACTCCACTCGCTCAAACTATAATCGTTCACTGTTTTATAGTAGTCAGGAGTCCAATATTCTGCTCCTCCACTCTTGAATTCCAATCCTAATGGTTGTTGCCAGTTATCGGGCAACAATATAAGTCCGTTTACTCCGTTCACACACGCAGCACCAAAAAGATATGCAGCGTTTTGACGATTACTTATTATATATTTCCATTCATCGCATGTAAGTGTTCTCCACATTCCTGCAGTGTTCCCTCCATTTGATATTGCATTGTACACGCCCCAATCGTAGTCTGAGTGGTCTGCAGATAGATTATTCCCCTTGCCATATTCGGTAGAATCTGTGTTTGTCATATATGGATACTTTTCATTATATCCACTTGTTCCCCAACCAAATAAATCTATCCAACCATTGTATGAAGACGAAATATTTTTGTTTGCGGAACCTATTATATCATATTGATGTTCGGCAAAACGCCACGTACTTGTACTTGCATTATATTGCAAATTTCCCATACTGAAATAAACCTGTGTGCTATCAGAAATTGAGAATGCTGCTTTTATAACACCATTTGTTTGGTTGTTATTTCCAGAACCTCTTGGTTCGCTATCATCTTGCGATTGTGAAATAACAACAATTTTTGTTTCAAAATCTATTGCAATTGAAAAACACGCTTCACGTACTTGACCCGTTGAATTTTGCGAAACAGAAATCGTTATTGCACCATTACCTTTACCTTGCATTGGCGAGATAGTAATCCACTCTGAGTTATTCGTAACATACCATACTCCATTTGTGGTAATATTCACCATTTTAGATTCTGAATTCTGCGAGAATCCTATTTCACTTTCTGACAATTCTAATGCTGTTTCTTCTTGTTTTGTAGGTTCATTTTTTTTACTACACGAAACCAATGTTAATGTACCTATGCACAACAATGTGATAAAACGTGACACTCTTCTCATAATTTTTATTTTAACAAAAAACATCCAAATATATAAAATATCAACATAAATTAAGTTGTATCAAAAAATTTTGTGAATTTGTCTGGAAAATTATCGGGATTGGATTTGAATTCCATATCAATTAACTCACTAATCGTGAATTCACATCCCAATTCATCCTCATTTGGGGCAACATAAAAATAATAATTGTTCATATCCATAATCCCTAATATGTGTCGGGCGCAACTTTTATTTAATAATTACTTCGCAAACATATTTGCAACCTGTGCAAAATCAGAGCAGAGGTTTGGGAAAATTATGAATTTCTTAGAAATTTTTGCCTCCGTTCAAAAAATTATTATATTTGCCTAATAAAATTATTAGATACATATAATAAAATTTTTCGACACTATGAAAAGAATTGTATATCAAACGATTATAAGCCGCTTAAAAGAACCGAGAAAGTTTATTCAAGTATTGTTTGGACCTCGTCAGGTGGGAAAAACAACGTTGATGACACAGGTTCTCGAAGAAATTGAAACGTCATATCTGTTTGTTACCGCCGACGATATTGCAGGCATGGACGATGTGTGGTTGCGTACGGTCTGGAATCGTGCCCGTGTGGAACAAAGCGAGAAAAAAGATCAAGATTTTTTATTGATTATTGACGAGGTTCAAAAGATTCAGAATTGGAGCGAGATAGTAAAAAAGGAATGGGATGCCGATACGCAAAACCGCAAGCCGATAAAAGTTGTTTTACTTGGCTCCTCGTCGTTGTTGATTCAAAAAGGTTTGTCGGAATCGCTGGCTGGAAGGTTTGAGCAGATTTATATCACCCATTGGTCATATGCCGAAATGAGAGAAGCGTTTGGTTTTTCGATTGACCAGTATATTATGTACGGTGGTTATCCCGGGGCTGCTTCACTTGTCGGCGATGAACAGCGATGGCGTAGTTACGTGCGTCAGTCGTTGGTGGAAACAACTCTGTCGAAGGATATTCTTATGATGACACAGGTGAACAAGCCCGTTCTGCTTCGACGGCTGTTTGACATTGGTAGTTCGTATTCCGCACAAATTCTTTCGCTGAACAAAATTCAAGGGGAGCTGAACGAGAAAGGAAATCTTACGACTTTGGGCGGGTATCTCAACCTTTTAAACGCCGCAGGTCTATTGTGCGGTCTCGACAAATATGCGGGAAGCATTATCTACCAACGCGCCTCGAAACCTAAACTGCAAGTTCACAATAATGCCTTGATGAGCATTCAAAGTATGAAAACTCTTGCGGAAGCAAAAGCCGACACGACATATTGGGGGCGTCTGGTGGAATCTGCAGTTGGCACGTATTTGCTAAATTATTCAAAAACAGAAGGTTACGAATTATATTATTGGAACGAAAATTCCAAGGAAGTAGACTTTGTATTGAAATATGGAGAAAAAATTGTGGCGCTGGAAGTAAAGAGCGGTGTTGATTCCCAAAACGAAGGCATGGCACTGTTTCAAGGGAAATTTCATCCATCGTTGTCGCTTGTGATTGGTACAGATGGAATACCATTTAAAAAGTTTTTCACAATGAATCCGTTGGAGTTTTTTAAAATTTAGCCTTGGTACTATTTGAAAGAATCATGAACAAAATATCTTTAATCTCCACTAATACGGGTCAACATTTATCATAAATGTTGTCGTCTTATATTCTTCCATAGAAGTGATGGCATTCATATACTTACGTACTTCGTTGCGTACTGCTGCAAATGCCAAATTACGAGGAACTTTCAGTACAATGTCTTGCATATACAAGGTTTGCAGTCGGGGAATTGGCGGATAGGTAGGACCAAGCACCATAATTCCTTGAATTTTGCGAAAATCGTCGGCAATGATTTTTGCCGCATATTCGGCTTTATCCTTGTCACGATGCTTCACGGTCAATTTGATCATTCTCGTAAACGGCGGATACCAGAATTTGCTCCGTTCCACCATCTGTGAGTCCAATAATGCCTGATAATCATTATTCTGAACGTATTTCAAAATAGGATGTTCCGGCTGATAAGTCTGAATATACACGTGTCCTTGCGTTTCGCTCCGCCCTGCTCGTCCTGCCACTTGCACCATCAACTGATAAGCACGCTCAAAAGCTCTGAAGTCGGGAAAGCTCAACATTCCATCGGCACTTAAAATACCGACCATTCCCACGTTTTCAAAATCTAATCCCTTGGTAATCATTTGTGTACCGACGAGAATGTCAATTTCTCGCTGTTCAAATTTATCAATCAATTCCGTATAGGCATTCTTTCCTCTCGTAGTATCCAAGTCCATTCGGGCAACCTTGGTATTCGGAAAAATCTGCTTCAACGTATCTTCTATCTTCTCCGTACCAAAACCGACAAGACGCACGTCTTTTCCATGGCATTCGGGACATTCTGCCGTATAACGCATAGCAAATCCGCAATGGTGGCAGACCAGCATATTTGAGAACTTGTGATACGTGAGACTAACGTCACAGTTGACACACTGCGGCACATGCCCGCAATCGGGACATTCCATATAGGGCGAAAAACCGCGGCGATTCTGAAACAGAATAATCTGTCGCTTTTCGTCAAGATTCTCTTTTATTTTCTCCAGCAACGTCTTACTAAACACGTCATCCTGCATTCGTAGGTGTTTTCGCTCGGTACGCAAGTCAATCAAGTGAATAATGGGCAACGGAGCCGTCGTATGGCGTTGCGTAAGTTCCACCAAACCGATACGTTTCGACAACACGTTGAAATACGTTTCCATACTTGGCGTGGCAGTTCCCAAAAGCAACTTGGCATTATGCTTTTGTGCCAGAATATACGCCATATCGCGTGCATTGTAGCGTGGCGACGGGTCATATTGTTTGAACGAGGTTTCGTGTTCCTCATCTACGATAACCAAACCTAAATCATTGAACGGCAAAAAGATAGACGAACGGACACCGAGAATTATCTTGTATGAATTATCGGAATTTGCCAACAAATTGTTCCAAACCTCAATACGTTCATTGTCGGAAAAGCGAGAATGATACACACCGACCTGATTTCCGAAAACATTACGCAATCTATTGATTATCTGTGAGGTAAGCGCAATTTCGGGAAGCAAGTACAGCACTTGTTTCTTTGCATCAAGCATTTTCTGAATCAGGTGGATATATACCTCGGTTTTTCCACTCGATGTTACTCCGTGAAGCAGACACGTTTGTTTTGTCTCAAAAGTTGACTGAATTTCTCGTAACGCAGCAGTCTGTTTCTCACTCAATTCTGCCAATCCTTTTATAGGTGAATAGCTTTCAAAGCGAGAAACTACCCTATTTTCGAACTGCACAATCTCTTTTTTCTGCAATTCCGAAAGCACTTGTGGCGTGGTTTGTTTCAACAATTCTGATTTTTCCACTGCAAAATCATCCTTCGACTTCGCTCTGGCATATAAATCAATTAGTTTCAGAAACAACTCCTGTTGTTTTGCTGCCTTTGAAACTTTGGCAAATGCCGTATTTACAAATTCTTTATTGTTTGGCGACTGTGCAAATCTGACGAACGTCTTTATTTTTGGCTTATACTGACTCGAAATTGATTCCCCCACGCTAATTGCGTCGAGAGCCACAAGTCGTTGCGTAAGCGTTGCTACAGACTTTTTTCCGAGCATTTTTGCCAAATCGAGCATAGTCATTCCCTGATTTTTTTCAATCAGAAGGAACGCATCTCGCTCTATTTCAGTCAGAAGCATACAATCAAACTCAGAATTTACCGAAAGAATTGCCTCACTTTCCAACTTCAATCCCGACGGCAAGGCGGCTTTCATCACCTCGCCACGGTTACACATATAGTAATCAGCCATCCAGTCCCATAACTGCAACTGCGTTTGGGTAACAATAGGAATTTCGTCGAGTACCGAATCTATCGCCTTGACGGTGGGCGTATTGGGTTTATTATTGTGAATGGCATACACAATGGCAGTGTACATCTTTCTCGTCCCTAACTGTACTACGACACGACAGCCAATTGCAACAGCATTTTGCAAATGATTAGGGACAAGATAGGTGTATAGTGGAACTGCCAAAGGCAAAATTACGTCCACATACAAATCCGTTGTCTGCTCACTATTTTCCAAAAAGACTTCCTAAAAATGATTTTTTCTTGGGAGTGCCATAATCGGCTTCGTTCATTGTGCCGACATTCAATTTCTTGCATATTTCCGACCAGTCAATTTCTCCTAAAAATTCCACATTTCTGTCGTCAATATACACATCGGCATCGATTTTACGGCTCATTTGCGTTTCGTCAAATTCTTCTTCAGGATAATTTTTGTTCACAGCATAAAATTCCACACCGTTTTTCCGACAAAACTCCACAGCTTCGTCAAGCAATCTTCCCGAACGATACGTCCACAGTATCAAGAAATCGCCACGTTTCTGCAACTCACGCAATGTTTCAAAAGCAAATAATTTCTTCGCTCCTATTTCTGGATATTTATGTTCTACCAATGTACCGTCAAAATCTACCGCTATCTTCATAGTATTTTAATTTGCTTTTTCACTCAAGAATTTTATTCTAACCAAACGAACTTCCTCCTCCGTATAAGTTCCGTCGGAGCACCATTCATCAAAGGCATCCTGGATATTTTCAGATTCTTCGTGACAGAAATAGTCATACAATTCCTCTATCGCCTCTTCTTCCATCACGTCGTTTATATAATAGTCAAGAATACATTTCTTCGTAATGGTTGACACAAACGAGAAACCCGAATTCACTATCTTTTCTATCTCAATCAGCAATTCCGAAAGGGAATAGCCCAACGATTCGGCACAGATGTCCAACGGCAAATGTTTCTGAATGTTGGCGATAATCTGTTTTTTGATTTCAGATTTAGTGCCGACCGATTTTACGATAATGTCATCTTGAAAACGTTCAATCTCGTGTTCTTCAACATATTGTGCAATCAAATCGACGAACGGTTTGCCATATTTCTGTGCTTTTCCTTCTCCTACGCCCGAAATGTTCTGCAATTCTTGCAAAGTGATAGGATACTGTGTTGCCATTTCGTTGATTGAAACTTCTTGGAAAATGACATACGGCGGCACATCGTGTTTCTTCGCCTCATCTTTTCGCAACTGCATCAACATGGAAGCCAAGGTAGAATCCAATGCCGCACCTGACTGTGGTGCATCGGAATCAGTTTCCGTTTGCTCGTAATCGTGGTCTTCGGTAATGGTGAACGAATATGGTTTGCTTAAAAATTCGTTTCCTGCCTCGGTAATTTTCAACAAGCCATAATTTTCAATTTCCTTGTCAAGCAATCTCGTCATCAACATTTGACGGATGATTGCATTCCAATATTTCGCATCGTGATCGTCGCCCCAACCGAATTCCTCCAGTTCATCGTGTTTGTATGTCTTGATTTCGGTAGATTTCGTACCCATCAAGATTTCCACTATATGACCTTGTTTGAAACGTTCACGAACGGCCTTTATCGTCTTCAAAACCTTAACGGCATCGTTCATTACCTCGATTTGTGGCTTTGGATGCAGACAGTTGTCGCAGTTGCCACAATCTTCGTTCATTTCCTCGCCAAAATATTTCAGAAGCACACGAACGCGACACAAGCTTGATTCCGCATACGACGACGTTTCAAGCAACAATTGCTTTCCAATCTCTTGTTCCGAAACTGGCTTGCCTTCCATAAATTTTTCAAGACGAAGAATATCCTTATAGCTGTAGAACGCTATACAACGACCCTCACCGCCGTCACGACCGGCACGACCAGTTTCCTGATAATACCCTTCAAGCGATTTTGGCATATTATAATGAATGACAAAACGAACGTCGGGTTTGTCAATTCCCATACCAAACGCAATGGTTGCAACAATAATATCGACATCTTCCTTCAAGAACTTGTCCTGATTTTCGGAGCGAGTGGATGCGTCAAGACCTGCATGATACGGCAAAGCCTTTATACCGTTCACTATCAGCGTATTGGCAAGTTCCTCGACTTTCTTGCGACTCAGGCAATAAATAATGCCCGACTTGCCAGGATTGTCACGGATGATTTTTATTATCTGCTTTGTCGCATCAACCTGCGGACGAATCTCATAATACAAATTTTTTCTACGGAACGACGATTTGAACACTTGAGCGTCCAACATACCAAGATTCTTCTGTATATCGTGTTGCACCTTGGGAGTAGCCGTTGCCGTAAGTGCAATGATAGGCGCACGACCGATATTTTCTACCGTAGGTTTGATTTTTCTATATTCCGGACGGAAATCGTGTCCCCATTCCGAAATACAGTGTGCCTCGTCAATTGCATAGAAAGAGATTTTTATGCTTCGCAAGAAGTCTATATTATCTTCTTTTGTCAGCGATTCGGGGGCAACATATAATAATTTGGTAATACCCGAACGAACGTCTTGTTTCACCTGAGTAATTTCCGAACGAGTCAACGACGAGTTCAAAAAATGAGCTATCCTGTCGTCGGTGCTAAAGCCACGCATTGCATCAACCTGATTCTTCATCAAAGCAATCAACGGGGAAATCACTATGGCAGTTCCTTCCAACATAATGGCAGGCAATTGGTAACACAACGATTTTCCACCGCCAGTCGGCATCAATACAAACGTATCTTTACCAGCCATAAGACTTTGGATTACCTCCTTTTGTTGCCCTTTGAAGGAATCAAAACCAAATTTTTCTTTCAAACACGCTAACAGTTCTTTTTCATCAACAGTAGCCATAAATCTTTTATCTTGAAACGTCTTTATCGTATTACACAAGGAGCCATTTTTCTCTCTCTTGTAATGCAAGTTTAATATTTTTTTTTCATCTTACAAAGAATTTATTACGTTTAGTTGCATAAAAAAAAACAAAATGCGTCATTTCTATAATGAAATAATTAGTACTTTTAGCAAAATTAAGTATTGAGTATATGTTACAAGAAGTTCGAACTGAATTTTTAAAATTATTTTCGTCCTCTCCACGTCTTTTTTGTTCTCCTGGAAGAATAAACATTATTGGCGAACATACCGATTACAACGAAGGATTTGTGCTTCCTGCCGCAATCGAAAAAAACATATATTTTGCCATTGCACCCAACACGTGTGGAAAATTTCGTTTCTATGCATACAATCTACAAGAGTTCAAAGAATTCGATTCAATAAAACATCAAAAAAAACAACTTTGGGAAAACTATCTTTTAGGCGTTGTTTCGCAGATGCAAAAGACTGGGAAAATGATTCCTTCGGTTGACGTAGTGTTCGGAGGGACAATCCCTTGGGGTTCCGGTCTTTCTTCATCGGCAGCTCTCGAATGTGGTTTCGCATACGCGTTAAACGAGATTTTTTCTCTTGGTTTTTCAAAACTTGAGTTGGTTAAATTATCACAATTAGTTGAACACGAGTCAATTGGAGTGAACTGCGGCATAATGGACCAATTTGCAGTGATGTTTGGCAAGAAAAATCACGTAATTCAATTGGACTGCAAATCGTTGGATTACAATCTCTTTCCTTGGAATGTGGAGGGATACACATTGCTCTTATGCAATAGTGGAGTAAAACATTCTCTTGCTTCGTCAGAATACAATGTCCGTCGCCGCGAATGTGAAGACGGTGTCACAATCGTTTCTAGACACGCCGAATCCATTCATTCACTACGCGACATCAGTTCGGAACAACTTGAAAGATATGCTTCTGAAATGCAAGGTAAAACATATCAACGTTGCCGTTACATTCTTGATGAAAACGAGCGTGTACAACAAATGGGTAAAGCATTGCTGAACGGCGACGCAAAACAAGTTGGGACATTATTGTTTGCCGCACATACAGGAATGAGTTGCGAATACGAGGCCAGTTGCGTGGAAATTGATGAAATGGTCGATATAGCGCGTTCGTGCGACGGGGTTGTGGGTTCCAGAATAACGGGCGGTGGCTTTGGCGGCTGCACAATTACACTTGTGGAACGCGATGCCGTTGATTCTTTCACAAAACAAATGACTTCCCAATATTACGTAAAACACAATATATCGCCGTCATTTATGGAAGTAGTGATTGGCGATGGAACACGAGAATTGTAAAGATTATGGAACAATTTGACATAGCAAACGATACGCATCGTCGTTACAATCCACTTATTGGAGAATGGATGCTCGTTTCTCCCCATCGAGGCAAACGACCTTGGCTGGGGCAACAGGAAACACCGGCACGACAACAACTTCCGGAATATGACACAAATTGTTACTTATGTCCGGGAAACGAACGTGCCGGAGGGGTGAAAAACCCTCAGTATCGCGGTCCTTTCGTATTTACCAACGATTTCAGTGCCATTACGCCCAATATTTCCGATGGAAACGTTGATGACGGATTGTTTCAGGCAAAAAGCGAAAAAGGAATTTGTCGCGTCATCTGTTTTTCGCCTTACCACAACAAAACCATTCCGCAACTATCGACCGACGAAGTGTTTCAAGTAGTAAAACTTTGGCAGAAAGAATACGTGGATTTAGGAGCAAAGGAATTTATTAATCACATTCAGATTTTTGAAAACAAAGGAGCAGCAATGGGTTGCAGCAATCCTCACCCGCATTGCCAGATTTGGGCACAGCAATCTGTTCCTGAAATAGTTACCAAAGAAGACTATAATCAAAAAACATACTACGAGACAAAGGGGACGCAGTTGTTGCAGGACTACGTAGATCGGGAGTTGGAGAAAAAAGAACGTATCGTTTTTGAATCGAAATACTTTGTCGCTCTTGTGCCATTTTGGGCTACATGGCCGTTTGAAATTATGATTTTGCCAAAACATTCGAAACCGTCAATTGCAAGTCTAAACGATGACGAATTGTATGATTTTTCTGAAATGTATCGCATTGTCACCTGTAAATACGACAATTTATTTCAAACCTCATTCCCGTATTCCGCAGGCGTTCATCAGGCACCTACCGATGGTAAAAATCACGATTACTGGACGTTTCACATGCATTTTTACCCACCGTTGTTTCGTTCAGCAACTGTGAAAAAATTCATGGTCGGTTACGAAATGCTTGCCGAACCGCAGCGTGACATTACTGCCGAGCAAAGTGCCGAACGATTACGGCAGTTGGGGGTAGTCCATTATACAATAGATAAGAAATAGAATCAAAATAAAAGAAACAATATGGAAACTTTTGGAACACTTGATTTTGTAATTGTCGCTCTCTATGCAGTGATGATAATTGGTCTGGGCATTTTCTTCTCACGTTCAAAAGGGAAAGAGAAAAATGCTGAAGATTATTTCTTGGCAGGGAAATCCTTGCCTTGGTGGGCAATAGGCGCCTCGTTAATAGCGGCAAACATCTCTGCTGAACAATACATAGGTATGTCGGGTTCAGGTTTTGCAGGCGGTTTGGCGATAGCTTCCTACGAATTTATGGCAGCACTGACCTTGGTGATTGTCGGGAAATTTTTTCTTCCCATTTTCATAAAACAAGGAATATACACTATTCCTGAATTTGTAGAGAAACGATTTTCTGCAAATCTGAAAACTATCTTAGCCGTCTTTTGGCTGGCACTATTTATTTTTGTCAATCTTACATCAATTTTGTTTCTTGGAGGAAAGGCCATCGATACCATTGTCGGTTCCGGTGACGGAAGTCTCATAATGCCCGCAATCATAATTCTGGCCTTGGTGGCAGTCGCCTACTCGTTATATGGCGGACTTTCGGCAGTGGCGTGGACCGATGTCATTCAGGTGATATTACTGGTTCTTGGCGGCATTATCACCACCATCTTTGCACTGAAAGCAGTAACGCCCGAATCATCTGTTGTGAGCGGCATAGAACACATTGCCGATGTTGCAAGCGACAAATTCGATTTGATTCTTTCACGTGACAATCCAGAATATTCAAACCTTCCGGGCATTTACGTGCTTATTGGCGGCTTATGGGTTGCAAACTTGTATTATTGGGGATTCAATCAGTACATTATACAACGTACATTGGCTGCGAAATCAATTTCAGAGGCACAACACGGAATTATTTTCGCTGCATTTCTCAAAATGTTGATACCGTTCATCATTGTAATTCCAGGCATTATTGCGTGGGTTATGTATAGCGAAGGATTTGCCGGTTCCGCCGACGCATTTGAATTGGCTGACGGTTCGCTGAACAACGACAAGGCATTTCCTTGGCTTATAAGCACCCTGCTCCCTTCCGGTCTGAAAGGTCTCGTACTTGCGGCACTTGCCGCGGCAATAGTTTCCTCGCTTGCGTCAATGTTGAATTCCATTTCAACCATTTTCACAATGGACATTTACAAACCATACGTCAATCCGAATGCCGAATCAAAACGATATGTGAACGTCGGGCGAATCACGGCACTTGTGTCGCTTGTGATTGCGATAATTTTGTCGCCTCTTTTGAGTAGTATGAACCAAATGTTCCAATACATTCAGGAATATACGGGATTGGTTAGTCCTGGCATTTTAGCGGTATTCATTCTTGGCTTATTCTGGAAAAAAGCCACAAATAAAGGAGCTATTTGGGGAATTATACTTTCAATACCTATCGCATTGGCATTTAAGATTTTACCATTCGAAATGCCTTTTATGGACCAAATGTTCTACACGTTCATCATCACAATGGTAATCATTATGATGATAAGTCTTACTTCGTGCAAAACCGAAGACGACGAACATTGCATTCCTTTGACGGCCGACTTGTTCAAAACGGATAAGGTGTTCAACATTTGTGCGTATGCTATTTGTATTCTTTTAGTTGTTATCTATTCTATTTTCTTTTAAAAATGGCTACAAAATCGTTCGGATATTTACCTGATGGCAAGGAAGTATCAATTTTTACCATAACGAATAAAAATGGATTGTCTGTATCGGCTATAAATTACGGAGGAATTATCACTTCCATAATGACTCCTGATAAATATGGGACACTCGGAAATATCCTATTCTCATACGACTCCTTGGAACAATATCTTACCGACACAAGCTACGTTGGGGCTATCATAGGACGATGTACAAACAGAATAGCAGGAGCAAGTTTCATTCTTGATGGAAAACAAATCAACCTGACCAAAAACGAAGGCAATAACTCATTACACGGAGGACGAAAAGGATTTAACACAAAATGGTGGCATATTCAGGAAAAACACGTTCGCGAAGGCAACGCTCTTCGTCTTACGGCGACAAGTTTCGACGGAGAAGAAGGATATCCGGGAAAACTGAACATAGAATTTATATATATAATAACCGATTCCGACGAATTAATTATTCGCTCTAACGCCACTTGCAACAAAAAGACCATAATGAATCTCACCAACCACCTGTATTTCAATCTTTCGGCAGGATGCGATGCCACAGTCGAAAATCACCTATTACAAGTAAAAACAAATTATTTTCTTCATCTCAATGAGCAAAAAATCCCCGATGGCGACTTTGTATCAGTGGAAGGGACTCCCCTCGATTTTCGGAAACAAAAAACAATACGGGAGGGATTAGACCTATCGTACGAACAAATTGCCGTAACAGAAGGCATTGACCATTGTTTTTTGGTACCAACGGCAAAAGATTATGTGGTTCACTACGAAGATGCGACCAGTGGCAGAATTCTTGAAATCACGACTCAAGAGCCAGGTATTCAAATTTATTCGGGAAATTTTCTCTCAAGACAAAAATATGGAGGCATAGCATTTGAGCCACAGCATTTTCCAGATGCTGTTCATCACAAAAACTTCCCTACAATTGAGCTGCGACCAGGGCAATTATTTTCTTCGGAAACAGTATATTCGTTCAAAGTACGAACGAACTAAGGAGAAAAAAATACCCTTTGACTACATAAAATTGCAAAATATGTCATACATTTGCCCCGTCAAGTGGAAAGATTTGAGTTGATTGCAACCACACAAAAAAATGCTAAAACAGCAAGTGCTGCATTTTACCATTCTTTCTCATTGTTTTATTATTAAATGTTTAAACTATGGGATATTTATTCACATCAGAATCAGTTTCAGAAGGTCATCCTGACAAAGTGGCTGACCAAATTTCAGACGCAATTCTTGACGCATACCTAAGTCAAGATCCTAATTCGAAAGTAGCGTGCGAAACCTTGGTAACAACAGGTTTGACGGTATTAGCCGGCGAAATAAAGAGCAAAGGCGTGGTTAACGTACAAGAAGTTGCTCGCAAAGTCATCAATCAAATTGGGTACAACAAATCGGAATACCAGTTCGACGGTAATTCCTGCGGTATCCTTTCGGCTCTTCACGAACAATCGACCGACATAAATCAGGGTGTGGAACGTGCCAATCCTGAAGACCAAGGTGCCGGCGACCAAGGAATGATGTTCGGTTACGCAATCGACGAAACCGAGAATTATATGCCGTTGACGTTGGACATTGCTCATCGCTTGTTGGAAAAACTCGCCGAAGTTCGCAAGGCAGGTCGTGCGATGAAATATCTTCGTCCCGACTCAAAATCACAAGTTACGATTGAATATGATTCAAAGACGAACCAGGCACAACGAATCGACACCATCGTGATTTCTACACAGCACGACGATTTTGGCATTTCCGACGAAGAGACGCAGGCAAAAATCGCCGAAGATTTACGCAAATATGTCATCAAACCAGTTCGTTTGAGCTATCCTAAACGTTTGCACAAACTGTTTGACCAAGATTTCAAACTAATGGTAAATCCAACGGGAAAATTCGTCATTGGCGGTCCTCACGGTGACACAGGTTTGACAGGACGTAAAATCATTGTCGATACCTACGGAGGTCGTGGAGCACACGGTGGTGGTGCATTTTCGGGGAAAGATTCGTCGAAAGTTGACCGCAGTGCCGCATACGCAGCCCGTCACATTGCCAAAAACTTGGTTGCCGCTGGTGTGGCACGCGAATGTTTGGTACAAGTTTCCTACGCTATTGGCGTGGCAAAACCAGTGAACATTTATGTGAACACATACGGCACGTGTCGCGTGAAAAAAGCCGACGGCAAAAAATATACCGATGAGGAAATTGCAAACGTAGTGGCAAAACTCTTCGATTTACGACCAATTGCAATCGTAAAACGATTTGGTTTGACGAATCCAATCTTCCAACCGACCGCATCGTATGGCCATTTTGGTAGAAAACCAGAAATGAAAGAAGTAACTATCAATGGCAAGACGAAAAAGGTTCAATTTTTTGGTTGGGAATTGCTTGATTACGTTGAAAAAATCAAGAAAGAGTTTTAAAATATCCGTTCGTCTATTTTAATAGATAGAGATATCCGTTTGGTCTAAAAAAAGTATATTTTTGCACCCGATTTGTAACATAATCGATGCATAATGTGTCTTTATTACGACTAAATGAATAGGACTATGAAACGATTTTTCACATATGGTTTTCTTCTTTGCCTGCTCATAAGTATGGGGGGGATAGGTAATATCGCATTTGCCGTGACCGTTAACAATTCAACTGGATTAAATAGTGTTTCTCCAACAGATGACGTAACTTTGCAAGGTTCTAATGGTACTATTTTTACATTATCTTCGGATTTAACATGTAAATCCATAAATTTAAACACGTACCAAGGGCGTATTGACCTAAACGGACACACACTAACCGTTACTGGGAATCTTACCCTTTCACAAAGCGAAACCTCAATTACGAATGGTGGTTCTATAGTTGTAGGAGGAAACTTAGAACTGAATGCTTATAAAGCAAAGATTGATATATCCGGTTCATTGACTGTTACTGGAAATGTAACTTTGCCACAAAATGGAAATCTAATTAAGGCGTCTTCTGTATCTGCAACAGGAAATGTTACATTGAGCGGGTATGAAAGTCAAATCAAAACAGATAATTTTCATTGTCAGGGAAATCTTGATATGTCTGAAACGAACACAAAAATTGATGGTCCTGCAAATGTAGAAGGAAACATCTCTATTTCTGGTTATTCTGCCGGAATACAAGGAAGCGTTGACTGTGGAGGAAATCTGTCAATAACATCTTCGCAAGCTTATATTTCGGGTGATGTTTCCGTCGTGGGAGATTTAAATATGACAGGATACCAATCTTCTATTTCTGGTTCTGCATCTGTCGGTGGAAATAGTAACATAAATGAAAATGCAACAATACAGGGTGGTATATCCGAATATCAAGCGCCAGCAGAACCAATTAGTGTAACACTTAGTGGAAGCCAATGTGGTGGAACATTAAGTGCCATCACATCAGAGAGCGATGTGACATATCAGTGGTACAACAGGAATGGAATAGCATTAACAGGAAGCGGTGTAAACGAATCTACATTTCAACCATTAGATGAAGGTGACTACTATTGTATTGTAACAAAAAACGACAGAACGGGAACGACTAATGCCTTAACATATTATGGACAACCAAAAATTATAGAAACATCTGCTGCTTCTTTGGAATTCCTAAATGGAGTAAACGGCACACCTTCCACAAAAAGACTTACTGTAACAACGGTTTGTGACGAAGACAACACTAATGTTGTACCGTCCATTTCGGGCAACGACGCGTCAAAATTTAGTGTCGAAAAGAACGAGAATGAATACATCATCACGTTCAACGAAACTACAGCAGAAAATACGTATAACGCTGTGCTCACACTCACTTGTGGCTCTCAAAATGTTAATGTTTCTTTAATTGGAACCACAGCAACTTATCCTGCAACATATATAATAAAGAAAAATGGCGTTGATTATCCATTAACGACAGATAACAATGGCGACATTGTTTTAGAAATGGAAGCTGACGGGAACAACAAATATGTAATTCCGAACAATGTAAGAATAAACTGTCGAAACTTCACTGTTAAAACAGCAAACAACATTACAGACCATTGTACTTCTTCTTTTATAAATCAAGGTTCAATTCAAGCCAGTGGAGACATACATCTTACAGCCAGTGGACGGGGTTCCGTTCTATTCGATTGTAATGGTGTTTACGTGGCAAACAACCTTGGATTCTCAGGATATATTGCGTATGATAACACAAGTGCCTTTAAAGGTTCTTTTAAAATAACAAATAAGTTTTATACCGAAAGTAACGGGCAAGGTCAAGATTTATACATCAATGAATGTGCTTACATCACAGCATACGAAGGTAATTTCTCCCATAGTGGAGGAAGCATGATTATGTATATTGACGGAGAATTGGTTGTAGAAAGATTTATACAAAACAACACTGTTCACGTTAGAGATGGGGGAATGTTCATTGTAGGAGAAGTAGAAATTTCAGCAAGTTTATCTATCTTAGGATATAAGGGGTCTGTTATAAGTCTATGTTACAACCCAACCCTTAACGGAACTGATGATTTAGGATTTTGTGCAGGAACCGTTTTTTATAATGATAATCCGAATGATCACGGTTGGGCACCAAGTAATAATCCACTGGGAGAAGGAGACATTAACGAATCCCTTGTGGCATCAAATAGTCATAGCACTGCATATTGGAATGCCGTAAACAATAGTTTAATAGGAACAAACGGTACTCTTACTCCTACTTTGACACCAGCATTTCATTCATATAACGAATGTTTAGATCCTGCAGAGACAGCCGCTCTTCTTGGTATTAAAGACGATCCATTCCTCCCCAAAAACAAGGAAATTAAAAAATTATATATCGACAATCCTTGTTCCGAGGAATACGAATCACATAAAATTCAACTTCGTGAACTTGGTGGCAAATGGTTCCGTGTAATCAACGGGGAACTCATTTACTGCGAAAACGATAACAAATAAATGTTTTAAGAAACGGCTTCGTAATTCAAAAAAGTATCTTTATGGGCAGTAAGACATATCTTTTTAGCATCGTGTTGGTGGCAGTAATCGGAGGATTGCTTTTTGGCTACGACACGGCAGTGATTTCGGGTGCAGAGAAAGGTCTGCAAGCGTTTTTCTTGGGTGCGTCGGATTTCTCATACACCGACGGATGGCACGGCATAACGTGTTCCAGCGCACTCATAGGTTGTATAATCGGTAGTGCTTTGTCGGGATTATTGGCAACACGCTTGGGAAGAAAAAAGTCGTTGTTTGTGGCAGGCGTATTGTTTTTCTTGTCCGCCCTTGGTTCGTGGTATCCCGAATTTCTATTCTTCGACTACGGTGAACCATCTTTCTCGCTTTTGATAGCATTCAATTGTTATAGAATACTTGGCGGTATAGGCGTGGGACTTGCTTCGGCTATCTGTCCGATGTACATTGCCGAAATAGCACCTGCCAATATGCGTGGCACGTTAGTTTCGTGGAACCAGTTTGCCATCATCTTCGGTCAGCTGGTGGTGTATTTCGTGAACTTTGTGATAATGAAAAATCACACGATTCTCGACGTGGTCGATGCCGACTGGTATATGGCAACTGGCTGGCGAACAATGTTTGTGAGTGAAGGATTTCCTGCCGGCATTTTCGCATTGCTCATTCTTGCCGTGCCTGAAACGCCTCGCTATCTTGCCTTGAATGGTAACGACGACAAGGCATTGCACGTGCTTTCACGCATCAATGGCGAAGAAAAAGCCAAAGGTATTCTTGCCGAAATTCACGAAAGCGCGGTGGAAAAGACCGAAAAACTATTCACATACGGATTCCTTGTCATTTTTGTCGGCATTATGGTGAGCGTGTTCCAACAAACAGTGGGAATCAATGCCGTGCTATACTACGGTCCACGTATCTTCGAAGAAATGGGAATGGACAACCCTATGACGGTGCAAGTGATTATGGGAGTTGTAAACATATCATTCACGTTGCTTGCCGTGTTCACAGTTGAAAAATTAGGACGCAAGCCGTTGCTCATCGTAGGTTCGCTCGGAATGGCCATAGGCGCGTTGGGTGTGATGATATACTTTATGTTGGGCGGATTTGAGGGCTCTCTGCCGGGAATTTTCGCCGCAACAAGCATTATGGTCTATACCGCAAGTTTCATGTTCAGTTGGGGTCCTATAGCATGGGTATTGATTGCCGAAATTTTCCCGAACACGATTCGTGGTGCTGCTGTCGCAATTGCAGTGGCGTTCCAATGGATTTCGAACTTTGCAGTAAGTTCATCGTTCGTCTCAATGCTGAACTGGTCACCTTCGGGAACATACCTGATTTTCGGCATGGTGTGCGTCATTGCCGCCATCTTTGTATGGAAACTTGTGCCAGAAACCAAGGGGAAGACATTGGAGGATATGACAAAACTGTGGAGAGATAGAAATTAATCTGACCAATTCAAGCAATTTTTAATGAATACATTCACAAAAGTACTCAAATACACATTGGAAGGTATAGTTTTTGTTGTGGTACTACCCTATTTAATGTGGATTTTATCGAGACGCCCTGCCCTATTGCCAATCGACGCCCTACAATTATTCGCCGCTCTGCTGCTCATAACCAAGGGACTGGTGTTGAACCTTTGCGCCGTGATGTATAAGCGGCACAAACTCAAGGAATATAAAATTGACGAATACGGTCATTCCGAGAAGAGAAGAGTGATTTTAATGACCAAAGGTCCCTACAAAATATGTAGAAATCCCATGTTGACAGGGGCTATCGAATATTTATTAGGATACTGCATCGGATTAGGCACATGGCAATCATATGCCGTAATTGTCGCTTTCATCGCTGTAGCACTGATAAAAATAAATTCAGAAGAAAGACGCCTACTCCATGTATTTGGAGACGAATACGCATATTATTGCTATCGTACGGGCCGTTTCACCCCATTTTCTTTACAGAAATAAAAAAGACCTGCAATTGCTTGCAAGTCTTTCGTAGCGAGAGGCGGGCATGATCCGCCGACCTCATGATTATGAATCATGCGCTCTAACCAGCTGAGCTACCTCGCCATGATTTCTAAATCGCTTGCAAAAGTAGTCTTTTTTTTTATTCAAACAAATTGATGAAAACTTTTTTCTACACTATCTTACAAATTATCTTTTTTTCACGTTTTTGAGTATATTTGCAACATAAACAAAAAGAGATGGGATTCCTTTCTTCTATATATAATCCGCAGAAACCCCGAGGGTTTCATATGCCGACTCGCTATTACGACAAAGAGAAAGAAGAGCGAGAGCACCGACGTGCGGTCGTTTTGCAACAAGTGAAACTTGAGCAAGGCGAAGAATTGCCCAAAGGTGTGTTCGTTTCGGATTTACACAGAAAGTTCGAGAAAAACAAGATTTCCAATCGACGGTCCAAAGACGGAAGTCTGAAAACACTTGTCATACTTGGTTTTCTTATATTTCTTGGCGTGTATTTTATAATGAGAATGTAACATGTCCGACATCATTCATCTTTTACCCGATTCCGTAGCAAATCAGATTGCCGCCGGCGAAGTGGTACAACGTCCCGCCTCGGTGGTGAAGGAACTTGTGGAAAATGCAATAGACGCTCACGCAACCGACATCACGATTTCTATTGTGGATGCTGGCAGAACAATCATTCAAATCACTGACAACGGTGTTGGTATGTCGGAAACCGACGCGAGAATGGCGTTTGAACGACACGCGACGTCGAAAATCAAAGAAGCAGCGGACATCTTTCATATTCGTTCCATGGGTTTTCGTGGCGAAGCATTGGCGTCAATTGCCGCCGTTTCGCAGACAGAACTCAAAACTCGTCAAAAAGATGCCGAATTAGGAACAAAAATCTGCATTGCAGGCAGCAAGATTGAATCGCAGACACCCGACGCTTGCCCGCAAGGAACCACATTCACGGTAAAAAATCTTTTTTTCAACACGCCGGCACGACGAAAATTCTTGAAATCGAATCAAACGGAATTCAATTACATTCTTGCCGAAATTTATCAGACGGCAATTGCAAATCCTGAAATTTCGTTCACCATCTATAAAGACGGCGACTTGTTTGCCAAATACGGCAAGGGAAATCTGAAACAACGCATTGTCAACATCTTCGGAAAGCAGATGGAGAAAGGGCTCCTTTCCATTGAAGACGAATCGAGCATAGTGAAGATTTACGGTTATGTGGGCGTGCCCGAAATAGCTCGAAAAAACGGTGCGAACCAGTTTTTCTTTGTAAACAACAGATTTTTCCGTCAAAAAAGTTTTCTTGGCTCAGTAATGAGAGCATACGGAAATCTGTTGCCACAAAAGGAATATCCGCCATTCTTCATCTTTTTCGAGATTGATCCCTCAAATATCGACGTGAACATTCACCCTACAAAGACTGAAATCAAGTTTTCCGACGAATTCAACATTTGTCAGTTGCTCGAAGCTACGATAAAATGTACGTTAGGGAAGAACAACATTGTTCCATCGCTCGATTTTAGCGATTCGGCGGACTATTCCGACATGTTTTCGCCTAAGAACGAAAAACCTGTCACGCCCCCCACAATCAAGTATAATCCTGAATATAATCCATTCAAGAGCCAGAGTACACCGTCGTATCCCAACCAAAAAACGAACGTGAGGAATTGGGAGAAAATGTTTGAAGAATACGAAACAAACAAGAAAGACGACTCGCTCCATTTTGACTTTTCGGCGGAAAATACGTGTGCCGACGGGCAATCCAAAGCGTTGAACATTCCGTTCTGTACGCAGATTCAGAAAAAATATATTCTTGCTTTTGCAAACGAGAAAATCTATGTAATCGACATTAAGAGAGCGCATTACAGAATGTTGTACGACCAATTCTTCGACTCGTTCACGCACAAGCAGATGCCATCGCAAAAAACGCTGTTGCCAATTCGTATTGATCTGAGCGCCGACGAGGCAGAAACGCTCAAAACCTTGCTTCCGCAATTGCAAGAATTAGGATTCGACATTGAGGAATTTGGTCAGAATTCTTTTGTGGCAAACGGTGCGCCTGCCGATGTGCCTATTGGCGAACTATCGCAAGTCATCACCGATTTCATCACGAATTACAGCGAGAACAACAAAACTGTGAAGGATTCCGTACAGGAACAGATTGCTCAAAATCTTGCAAAAGCGGCATCGTTATACAGAAATCCGAACATGACCGTTGAGGAAATGCAACATTTCGTCGCACAACTGCTTCAAAATAAATCATTTACGATGACTCCCGAGGGGCAAATCGTAACCATTATTGTAGAACCTGAAGATTTAACTAAAAAATTCAATTAGTATGAGTTACTTTCGTCCATCAGGTTTTTCAATGTTGACACCAGTTGTCAAGAATCTGCTCATAATCAACGTGGCTTGTTTCATCATAAGCTGGTTTCTTGAAAATATCGGTTACGACCTTACCAACGATTTAGGGTTGCATTACATATTATCACCGAGTTTTCGTCCAGTGCAGTTCATCAGTTATATGTTCATGCACGCAAATTTGGAGCATATCTTCTTCAATATGTTGGCGTTATGGATGTTTGGCCATTCGCTCGAACAATTCTGGGGAAGCAAGAAATTTCTCATTTATTATCTGGCAACGGGCATCGGAGCGGGCATCGTGCAAATCATTGTTGCCTACATTCACTTGCAAACGTTCGTGATAACCGACGAGATGTGGGATTTGGTCCTTACCCAGGGCGACGACCTGCTTCGTTCGGGACGCAACTGGGTTGACGGCACGCTTGGAAGCGTGAACGCTATTGTGAACGGAGCTACTGTGGGCGCTTCGGGAGCTGTTTTCGGACTTTTGATGGCATTTGGAATGTTGTTTCCCAATGCAGAACTTTACATTTATTTTGCAATTCCAATTAAAGCGAAATGGTTCGTTTTAATATACGGATTGATTGAATTATTTAGCGGTATTAGAAATTCCGTGGGCGACAACACAGCACATTTCGCCCACCTTGGAGGAATGATATTCGGTTTCATTCTCATAAAATATTGGCAAAAAAACGGAACACGATTTGAATAATGGACATACAAAACAACATACTACGAGAATTTAAATCAGGAGATTCGCTCACCAAGCTTCTTCTCATCAATGGTGCAGCATTTCTGTTGCTTTGGATCATTGAAATCATCGCAAACATCTCATCTACGGGAATTTACAATTTCACCCTACACAATATAGCGGCACCATCGGCATTGATGGCCTTGCTCAAAAAACCATGGACAATCGTAACCTATATGTTTTTTGACACATCATTCATCAACTTGATGTGCAATATGTTACTCTTGTTTTGGTTTGGCAGAATTTTGGTTGACATAACCAATGAGCGAAAACTGACGGCAATGTACGTTCTTGGGGGCATTTCAGGAGTGTTACTGCCTGTTCTTGTGGGTTCAACGACCCATGCAAGCGGATTGTTGCTCTCGCCTATCGCATCAATATTGGCCGTAATAGCGGCTACAGCAACGTATGCGCCGAATTACAGAGTGTTTTTGCTGCTCTTTGGCGAAGTATCGATAAAAATACTCGCAATCATAATTGTGGCAATAGAATTGCTGCCAATGATACATCTTGCGTCACAATCATCGCCACAACTCCTCGCACTCTCGCTCTGCAAGCTTGGCGGCGTTGCCTTTGGCGTATGCTGGGCATTGTGCTACAAAAAAGGAACCGACATTGCCCACTGGTTTGAAAAACTCCTAACTCAATTAACAAATAGTAATAAAACTAAAAATACATTCACGTATACAAGAAAAAATAAAAGAAACGAAGAATACGTAACATATGAAGAAGTAACAAAAACAAACCAAGAAGAAATTGATAGAATACTGAAGAAAATAGCAGAATCCGGCTATAATAGCTTAACAAAAGAGGAAAAAGAAACATTATTCAAAAACAACAAATGAGATTTTTCGTAAGAATACTATTATTCGTCTTAAATGCACTGATTTCCATTGTATTGCTTTGTTGTATTCTTGCCCAATACATAAATCCGAGTTCGTTCCCCTATTGCGAGTTGTTGGCGTTAGGATTCCCCATTATAGTGATTATCAACATAATAGCATCTGTCTGTTGGATAGTTGCCCAAGAGCACAAACGCTATTTTCTCATCTCGTTCATTTCGTTGGTGCTCAGCATTCCCACGCTGTTACACTACATTGCGTTCGGAAGCGACGAAACGCCGAAAGATACTAAGAATAGCATCAAGATAATGTCGTATAACATTATGGCATTCAATTATTCAGGATGGAAGAAAAGCGATGAGATAAAGAAACAGATTTTTCTGTATATCCTCAAGGAAAATCCCGATGTGATTTGTCTGCAGGAATATCATAACGACAGAAACGAGAAATTCATAGTGCTTGACAGCATCAAGCAGCAAATGAATCTTTCGTACGTAAATTACAACAAAACGTTCACCATTGGCGACCATTATTTTCAAGGAAATCTTATTTGCAGTCGCTATCCCATTGTCAATTCGGGGAAAATGGATTATCAGAAAACGGGAAATTCCACCATTTGGGCCGACATTGTGAAAGATGGCGACACCATTCGAATTTACAACAGTCACTTGGAATCGTATCGGTTGTCGCACGAGAACAAACAGACTATCAACGATTTAGGTAAAGTGCAAAACGTAGAGATTAAGAACGTGGAAAACGTCGTTACAAAACTCTCAAGAGCAATTACCAAACGTGGCGTTCAAACCGACGAGCTCATCTATTCCCTGAAAGAATGTCCGTATCCTATTATTTCTTGTGGCGATTTCAATTCTCCCGCTTGTTCCTACACCTATAGAGCAATCAAGTCGTCAAGAGACATGGAAGACGCGTTTCTCACAGCAGGCAAAGGCATTGGGGCAACATTCAACTGGTGGCCACAACTACGGTTAGACTACATCTTAGTCAGCCCGGAATTCGAGTGCTATAACTTTAAACGCACTGGTCTTAAGGTTTCCGACCACTTCCCTATTTCGTGCGAGATTAAATTGAAATAATGTGATGTAATTTTAGGAGTTTTTGTTATTTCAAACAAAGAAACAAATGTAAATTTTCACTTACAATTTAGATTTCTTACCTCGCTTTTTCAATTAAATTATTCCTCTTTCGGCTGCAATTCAACCAATTTCATCTCGTCAAGGTATATTTCCGCAGTTCCTTCAAACGACATAATTAATTGATTGACTTCCACAGGATTTACACCTGAATCAACAAAACGGAAATATGAAAGCGGAATTTGCACGCGTTTCCACGTCGGATTTACGCCGAAACCTTCGTAAAACCTACTACCACACGCAATTGTGGAGGTGGTTTTATTGTTGTTGTCCAAAAATGCGAAATTGATTGGCACTGAACCAATTTCATCACCATCAGCGGTACGAACCCAGAACTCCAGCGCCCACGTGTCTATAATATCGGACATATCAACCGTCTGCCAGTTGTTCCACATAAAGCCAACGCCTATCCAGTCGCATCCTTTCTTCGACTTGTCCCATTTCAGATGCAAGCTGCCCATTCCTTTGTACACAATCTTGGAATCGACCATAAAATCACGGCACGCGTCTTTCTCAAAGCCCCAACAGCCAGGAAGGTCGTCCAAGAATATGGACGAAGCCGTGAAAAGTTCCACATAGTCGGAATTTTTCGTATCGTTTATTTTGTAATACGGATCGTTGTCCTCGGCCGTATCCAACGCCATAGGAAGCATTTGAACGCCACAGCTGGTCATCATATACAAACCTGCAATCAAACTGGAAATAAATGCAATCTTTCTCATATTTTTATTTTTTATATTTTTCGGACGCACGCGGTGCGTCCCTACATAATTATCAATTAATTCTTAATTTTTATACACGGGAAACAACGGCCGTTTCTTCGTTATTACCACATAATCTATCGCCGTTTTCACATCGCAGGTCTCTCCATTCGAGAACACGGAAATTGAAATTTTATCAATTGCATCGAAATCAAAATTCTTGTTTTTCGAAGCAAATCGCGAAATCGGAATAGAAATCCCGTGCCAGCCTTCGCCTACAGAGATTCTGTCGCCCTGCAACTCGCACTCAATATCATTGTCGGCATTCACTAACATAATCATCAATGTCGTTCGCTCGCA
>JAGCOW010000061.1 GCA_017642535.1 Bacteroidales bacterium
ATCAACGGAGTGCAGCGTGAAAAGAGTTGGTGCCTTAATACGTGAAAGTTTATAAAACAATGATGCGGCACTTCAACTCTTTTAGCGGAACGCAGTTGATTTTTAGCGGAGCAAGTCCGTCTTGAACTTTTGTATTACTTTTCTTTCAAGAGAAAAGTAATAATTATTTCTTCACATTCTGCACAAGACGGACAGAAAGTCTAGATTAGAGTTCAAAAATAAGAAGATTTTGTTTATTTTTTGTCTTTGGCGAGAAAAAGTAACAGCACATTATTATAAATGTTGCTTTTGTTTTATTAACAAAAAAATGTTGATAAAAAGTCGGCGAGATAGCACTGAAAATACGTAAAAAAATAGGTAATTTGCTATGAATGTTTAGTGGGCAAAGTTGCCCTCAGGAAAATAGTAAAAAATGTCAGAAGAAGTAGAAAAAATTGGTGGAGAAAACATTATTCGATTTGATATCGAAAAAGAAATGAAATCGGCATACATCGATTATTCGATGTCCGTAATTGTAGCAAGAGCATTGCCAGATGCGCGTGACGGTTTGAAACCCGTTCATCGAAGATTGTTGTTCGGTATGGATAAAATGGGTAACACGCCCGACCAACCTTATAAAAAATCGGCCAGAATCGTGGGTGAGGTTATGGGTAAGTTCCACCCGCACGGTGACTCATCTATATATGGTACGTTAGTGCATTTGGCACAAGATTGGAACATGCGTTATCCTATGGTTGACGGTCAAGGAAACTTTGGTTCCATCGATGGTGACTCACCAGCAGCTATGCGTTATACGGAAGCTCGCTTGGCGAAAATTGCAACGGAAACGCTTGCCGACCTGAATAAGGATACGGTCGATATGCAGAAGAACTTCTCGGAAGAATACGATGAACCTACGGTATTGCCGACGAAGATTCCTATGCTATTGGTAAACGGTTGTTCTGGTATTGCCGTTGGTATGGCTACCAATATGGCTCCTCACAATCTTTCCGATACGATTGACGCTATCATTGCGTATATTGATAATACTGAAATCACCATTCCTGAACTTGCTGCCGTAATCAAAGCTCCTGATTTCCCAACGGGAGGAACGATTTATGGCTATCAAGGCGTTCTCGACGCATACGAGACGGGACAGGGTAGAATCGTGATTCGTGCAAAGGCACGTTTTGAAAACGAAAATGGTCGTGACCTGATTGTGGTTGACGAGATTCCTTATATGGTCAACAAGGCAGAATTGATTAAACGTACTGCCGAATTGATTACGGAAAAGAAAATTGAAGGAATCACTGAGGTAAACGACGAATCGGACAAGGAAGGTATGCGTATCGTTTATACGTTGAAGAAAGATGCTGTACCTAATATTGTGTTAAATAAATTGTATAAATACACGTATCTACAATCCTCATTTAGTGTGAATAACGTTGCCTTGGTCGGTGGTCGTCCAAAGACAATGAATTTGAAGGAAATGATCTCGGTATTTACCGAACATCGTCACGAGGTTGTTGTTCGTCGTACGCAATTTGACTTGAAAGAAGCAGAGAAACGTGCACATATATTAGAAGGACTTATCATCGCGTGTGACAACATCGACGAGGTTGTTCACATCATCCGCGCTTCTAAGAACGTGGGCGAGGCACGTGAAAACTTGATGAAACGCTTCTCGTTAGACGAGGAACAAGCAAATGCCATCGTTGAAATGCGTTTGCGTCAGCTCACTGGCTTGCAGATGGATCAGCTACACGCTGAATATGAGGAATTGGAGAAGAAAATCGCATATTACAAAGACGTGTTGGCTAACTACGATATGCAAATGCAAATCGTGAAAGATGAATTGCTCGAAATCAAGGCAAAATATGGCGATGAACGTAAAACAGACATTCAAATGTCGGCAGAAGAATTCAATCCTGAAGATTTCTATGCAGATGAAGATGTTGTGATTGCTATTTCACATCTTGGATACATCAAGAGAACTGCGTTGACGGAATACAAACTGCAAAATCGTGGTGGAGTTGGTTCCCGTGGCGGCGATACTCGTGATACTGATTACATTGAACATCTGTATATCTCGAATATGCACGCTACCTTGTTGATTTTCACAGAACAAGGTAAGTGTTTCTGGCAAAAGGTATATGATATTCCAGAAGGAACGAAGGTGTCAAAAGGTCGTGCAATTCAAAATATCTTGAACATATCGAACGACGATAAAGTTCGTGCGTATGTAACTGTAAATAACCTAACTGACGAAGATTACTTAAAGAATCACTTCGTGGTACTTTGTACGGAAAATGGTATCATTAAGAAGACCACGCTTGAGGCATATTCTCGTCCTCGCCAGAATGGTATCATCGCTCTTTCAATCCGCGAAGGCGACCGTTTGTTGCAAGCGTGCTTGACCGATGGTAACTGCGAAATTATGATGGCAATTCAGTCGGGTAAGGCAATTCGCTTCCCAGAAAGCAAGTTCCGTGCTATGGGACGTACTGCTTCGGGTGTGAAGGGTATGACTGTTCCTGAAGGCGAAAAGGTCGTTGGATTAATTTGTGCTCCGGCAGATACTAATAAGGAGATTTTGGTCGTTTCAGAAAAAGGATTCGGAAAACGTTCGTCTATCGAGGACTATCGTGTGACAAACCGTGGCGGTAAGGGTGTGAAGACAATCAATATCACCGAAAAAACTGGCAAGCTTGTTGCATTCGAAGCTGTAGATGACGATGACGATTTGATGATAATGAACAAATCGGGTATCACGATTCGTATGGAAGTTGCTCCGTTGAGAGTGATGGGTCGTGTGGCACAAGGAGTTAAGTTGATTAACTTGCGTCCGAAAGATTCTATCGCTGCAATTTCAACCGTTCATGTTGACCCTGAAGAACGTCAGGCAATGAAAGACGCAGAAAAGGCGGAACAACAGGCAGAACAAACAGAAGGTGAGGAGAATACGAACGAGAATCAAGAAACTAATAATACAGAAACTAACGAATAAAATTGAATAATATGAAAAAGACAGTCATTCTTGCGTTAATCGCATTGTTTTTCGGAAATATCGCGTTCAGTCAGACCGATGAATTCGTTTTGACATGGGCTATCGTTGAGAACGAGGCAAAAAAATCCGATGCTGAAATTGCAAATCCTAAAAAGGTAACCAAAATCAACACGTGGACAGAACGTGGCCGTAAGTATTTGCAAGTATATACATTCGATAATGTGGAGAAATTCTATTATGGTTACTCGTCGGTTGACATCATGACGATATGGAACGGTGCACAACCAAAAGCAACGAGAGAAAGTGGCGATACGACAATCAAATCTTACGACCGTATGGATTTCTATTTCGTAGGCGACAAGCTTGTGAAATATGCTCGTACGGAACGTGCGAAAGAATTTTTCTTCCCTACGCACGATGCCGCTCTTGACGTTGCTGCCGAGGCGTATTTAAAAGCAAACGAATTGAATGTTGATGGTAAAAAGACGAAATTGATTAACGAGCAAGTAAAGAAAATCTCCGATTTCTATCAAAAAGAGGCATTGTTCTATATTAATGCAGGAAAATATGCATTGGCTGCTCCTTTTTACAACAAGGCCGGAAATCTTGCAAAAACTGGCTTGACTGGCGATACCGATTCTGTTCGTGTAGCTGTGTTGAACAACTGTGGTGAAATCAACAAGGCAGCTGAACTTTATGATCAGGCAATCGAGTTTTATAATGCAGCAAACGAGATATTACCATCTGCAAAAATCTATGGAAACATATATTTCTGCCAGTTGATGAAGAAAGATACTGCTAACGCTGTCAATACGTTACAGACTGTTCTTGAGAAATTTCCGAACGATTCTTCGGCTAATGATTATGTAAATCAGTTGATTGAAATTTACATTAAGACAAATCAGACTGAAAATGCTATGGTATATTTGAAAAAAGCACTTGAAACGAATCCGAATAATACCGCATATTTGTTCAACTTGGGTTATTTGAATGAAACTATCGGTAATGAGGAAGAAGCAATCTCATATTACAAAAGAGCCGTTGAAGTTAATCCAAACGAAGAAAATGCCAACTTGAACTTGGGTGTTTTGTATGAAAACAAGGCAAAAGTGCTTTTGGAAAAAGCAGACCAAAATTATGGCAAGAAGAATTATCAATCATTGAAGAATGAAGGTTTGTCATATTTGAAGTTGGCATATCCGTATATTGCAACATATGCCGAAGTAACAACGGATTCATTCAGAAAACTTAATGCCTACAAGGATTTGATGTCTATCTACGGTAAATTGTCGATGATGGATAAATACAACGAAACCAAGGCAAAATACGATACCTTGAAATCAAATAGATAGTTTTTTCATACACACATTCATATACGCGGAGGCACGTTGTGAAACGTGCCTTTTTTTGTTGTTTATCGTTAGATTTTTGAACAATTCTGTTTGCATTTCGCTTTTTTCCCTATTTTTGCAACACAATAAAAGGACATTGAGTTATGAATATAAGTATGATTGGCAGACATTTGATTCGTATCAAGGTGTTGCAGACGCTTTACGCTTATAAAAGAACGGAAAATCCCGAGTTCGAGAACTTTAACAAAGAACTGGAGTTTAGCTTGAAAAAATCATACGAACAGTATCTGATGTTTCTGCTCATCTTGGTTGAAATTCGTCGTTACGCCGAGATGCGTATCGGTCAGATAAAGGAACGACAGATTAAGAACGATGCCGCTTGGCAACGAATTCAGCGTCTTGCCGACAATCGTGTCTTGCTTCAATTGGAAAACAACGCCCAATTGCAAAAAATCATTGAACACGAGAAAATATCGTTGGTTAATTACCAAATTCCATTTAAAAAGATTTTTAACACCATAATTGATTCAGAGACAGAATCATACAATGAGTATATCGCTTCGGAAGATACCTATAAGAATGATAACAACTTCATTCGTGTGGTTTTGCAGAATATCATCGCAGAATCGGAATTGTTGGCCGACACGTTCGAGGACAATTCAATCTTTTGGAACGATGATGTGGATAGCGTGATTTCAATGGTGGAAAAAACTATAAAATCGTTCTCCGAGAAAAATCCCGAAGGAGGTGAGATTCTTCCTATGTTTGCCGATGCCGACACGCACGATTTCGGGTTCACGTTGTTCATAAAGACATTGAATTCGTGGGACGAGTTGACACCGTACATTCAGAAAAATCTTAAAAACTGGGAATTGGAACGCGTTGCCGAAATGGACATAATCATTATGCATCTTGCTTTGACTGAAATGATTGTGTTTAAGGAAATTCCTATTCCTGTTTCGATGAACGAATATGTGGAATTGGCAAAATGGTACAGCACGCAGAATAGCGGAAAGTTCGTGAACGGCGTTTTGCATAAAGTTTCGGAAGAATTGAAATCCGAAGGAAAAATTAAGAAAGTTGGACGTGGATTGATTGAAAAATTATGAAAAAGATACTCATTTGTTTGTCGGTGATACCTTTGTTTTTTGCCGTTTCGTGCAAACAGGGGAGTTCTACGGCTGAAACCAAGTCAACCGATACGATTACGTCTATCGAGTTTGAAAACAAGAATTATGCGTTCGGACAAATCGTAAAAGGTCAAGTAGTGGAACATTCTTATATTTTCAAGAATACGGGTAATATTGACTTGATAATTGAAGAGGTTGATCCATCGTGTGGCTGTACAACGCCAGAATGGACAAAAGAACCAGTAAAACCGGGCGAAACAGGAAAAATTATCGTGAAATTTGACACACAACATCAAAGTTTGGGTAACAAAACCAAACAAGTTGCGGTGTATTCAAATACGTCGCCATCGCGAAATTTGCTTCAGTTTACGGCACAAGTCGTAGGTGAGTAGATTTTTTTTATATTTTTGCATAAATAATTAAACGATAGGATATGTTACAAATTTTATTACAAGAACCAGCAGGAGGCGGAATGGGTAGTCTGCTACTGTTAGTGGGCATTATGGTGATTTTCTTCATCTTTATGATTCGTCCACAAATGAAAAAACAAAAAGAAGAACAAAAATTCCGCGAAGGATTGAAAAAAGGCGATTCTGTGGTTACCATCGGTGGAATTTTCGGAAAAATTGTTGAAGTCAAAGGTGACAATAGCGTTTTGTTGGAAGTTTCAAAAGATGTTGTCATAAAAATCAGCAAATCTGCATTATTGAAGGATCCTTCTGATGTTGGAGAACAACAAAAATAATTTCTTTTTGTATTTTATAGAGCAAAGGTTGATGATTATTCATCAACCTTTTTTATTTTTACGAGGTGAAAACGATGGAGCGAAATAGTGGCAAGATAAAATTATTGAAAGGACTTCGGTTGTATGTCCCGTTCTTCATTTGTTTTGCCATTTCGGCTACTTTGTGGTTTGTGCGTGAAATGGGTAAGACCTACGACGAACAACTGACGCTTTCCGTTTCGTATGAAAACATTCCCAAGTCGCTTGTCCTTGTTTCGCAAATGCCAAACGAGATACAAGTTATGGTGGAATCTTCGGGTTGGGGAATCCTGAATCATTATTTGTTTGGCACAAAACATCTGAAAATCGATGTCGGACAACTTAAAAAGTCTAACATTTCCCGAATAAACACCAAGGATAACCGAGTCCTTTCGGTTTTGGGCGAACAGCTGAAGGTGATGGAAACATATCCGACGGAAATAGGTTTCGTTTTTGAGAATATTCATTCTCGAAAAGTTCCAGTAAAACTTGATATTACACTTTCTTACGAACAGCAATATGAGTTGTCAGATATGGTTGTTACGCCCGATTCTGTTACCGTTTACGGGGCTGCTGAAATTATCGACACAATAGAGATGGTGTATGCCGAACCGTTCTCAAAGAAGAAGGTGCGTAGGTCTTTTGAAAAAGAATTGACGGTGCAACCCATTCCCAACGTGCGTTTTAGCGATGAAAAGATTCGTGTGAAGGCCGATGTGGAGAAGTTCACCGAACAAACGTTTCTGATTCCCATCAAGTTGGTCAACGTTCCACAAAACGGCATTGCCGTTGATTTGATGGAAGATAAGGTTTCAATAAAATTCTTGGTTGGCATAAGCAACGTGCAATCGTGTTATCCGTCTGATTTTGAGGCGATTGCCGATTTTGAAAAACGAAACGAGAAAGGTGCTATTCCCATTGAGATTGTTCGCTATCCTCAATGTGTGAGAATAGTGCAACAAACGCCTTTGACAGACAATATCATAGCCGATTATATTGAAGAATCGAATGAATAACTATATTGCGTTAACGGGTGGCATTGGCTGTGGGAAAAGTGTTGTGGCACGCGTTTTCTCTTGTTTGCGAATCCCCGTATATGATAGCGATTCAAGGGCAAAAAAACTTATGAACACCGACGAAAACATAAAAAACAACTTGATTCGTTTGGTTGGAAATGAGATTTACAAAAACGGTTGTTTGCAAAAGGAGGTGATGGCGAAGGCAATATTCTCGGATGCGGATATACTCACAAAGGTTAATTCCATTGTACATCCTGCCGTGTGGAACGATTATGTGGCGTGGAGCGAGAAACAGCACGCTCCGTTTACAATAATGGAGACTGCTTTGTTGTATGAAACCGATTTGTATAAGAATTTAAAAAAATCGATTGCGGTTGTGGCAAACGATGAAATCCGCATTCAACGCGTGATGCGACGTGATTCGTGTTCGTATGAATCAGTGATGGCACGGATAAAAAATCAGCCGTCTGTTGAAAAAGCCGTACAAAATGCCGATTTTATTATTGAAAATAATGATACCTTTGTGATTCCTCAGGTGATGGAGGTCTATAATACGTTAAAACAATTGTAAATGGCTTGTTTAGGTCGATTGATAGGAGCGGGTATAGGGTTTGCCACTGGTGGCGTGATTGGTGCGTTGATTGGTGGTGCCATCGGTTCTATGTTCGATAATATCAGTTCTGGTCAGAAAATTAGCGGGGCGGAAAACGGAAATCGGCGACAAAATTGGCAACAAAATCGCCAGCAAATGTCGCAGCGCGATTTTTATAGTTCCTTGTTAGTCCTGATTGCTGCCGTAATGAAAGCTGACGGTGTCGTGAAAAAATCGGAACTGGACTATGTAAAACGTTATTTGTTGAGTTCTTTCGGCGAAAACAATGCGACGCAATTGTTACATGCGTTGCGTGACGTGTTGCAAAAAGATATTCCTCTTACGCAAGTTTGTAGCGAAATTCGCCAAAATATGCCGTATGCATCTCGTTTGGAATTGTTACACTTGCTGTATGCCATTGCTCAAAGTGATGGTTCAATTGACAGAAGTGAACTTGATGTGATTCAAACAATTGCGAATGGTTTAGGGATTTCGTCGGCTGACGCAGAATCAATCAAGGCAACATTCTACGATGATTTGGAAAGTGCTTACACCGTTTTGGAAATTTCGTCGTCGGCAACCGATGACGAGGTGAGGAAGGCATACAAGAAAATGGCCGTCAAATATCATCCCGACAAGGTGAGTCATTTGGGCGAGGATGTACAACGGTCTGCTACAGAGAAGTTTAAGAAAATAAACGAGGCATACGAGAAAATCAAAAAACAAAGAAATATCAATTAATAATTATAAACACTTGTAATATGTTAAAAGACATTTTATCAATTTCGGGATATTCAGGTTTGTTCAAACTTGTAGCCCAATCAACAAAAAGTATCATTGTTGAGTCGTTGGAAACGCATCAAAAAATGCCAGTGTATTTTTCTTCAAAAGTAAGTGCTTTGGAAGACATTGCCATTTATACTGATGACGAAGAAATTCCTCTGGCTCAGATATTTGAGAAAATCTACAAGATGGAGAACAAAGGTAAAACATCGGTTACGGCAAAGTCAAGCAACGAAGACATCAAGGAGTATTTTGGCGACATTTTGCCTGACTACGACAAGGAACGCGTGTATGTTTCCGATATGAAAAAAGTGCTTAATTGGTACAATATCTTGTTATCTCAAAATATGTTGAATTTTGAGGAACAGAAAAAAGCTGAAAAGAAAGCTGCTGAAAAAACAGAAGAAGTAAAGGAAGCTAAACCAAAAGCAACGGCGAAAAAAGCTGCTGCAAAGGAAGAAACAGAGGCAAAACCAAAGAAAACAACGGCAAAAAAGACTACAAAGAAAAATGAGTAGTTTGTTGGAACAGGCAAAACAAAAACGAAGATTCGTTTCTCCCGATTTGCAGATACAATCATGGGAGGACGTGCGTCCGTATTTTGAAAAATTACAATCGTTTGTCATTGATTCTGAGGAATCTATGAAGACGTTCTTGGCGTATCGGAGCGAGTTGGAAGCAGTACTGGAAGAAGATATGTCATGGCGATATATAAAAATGACGTGCGACACGGCAAACACTGCGTTGCGTGACTCTTTCAACACGTTCGTCACCGAAATCGACCCAGAAATTTCAAAATGCTCCAACGCATTGGACAAGAAATGTCTTGCCAGCGAGTATTTTCAAAAACTTGACGGGGAATATCGCATTATGAAACGTGCTATGCAACAGCGTGAAGCATTATTCCGAGAGGAAAATGTGCCGCTGATTGCCGACGTGCAGACTATGGAACAGGAGTACGGGAATGTCACGTCGCAAATGACGATTGATTATCAGGGAACGAAAACGTTGCAACAAGCAAATGTCTTTTTGAAAAACACGGATAGAAGTGTTCGCGAAACGGTCTATATGATGATTCAAAATCGTCGTCTGCAAGACGAAAAAGCGTTGAACGATAATTTGTCCCAAATGATTGCAAAACGTCATACAATCGCTCAAAATGCGGGTTTTGACAATTCCAGGGATTATAAGTTCAAGAGTCTTTGCCGTTTCGATTACACCAAAGAGGATTGTTTTGCCTTCCATTCTGCTATTCAGAAAGCTGTTCCGCCCATTTTGTCGGCGTTCAACAAGGAACGTAAACAAAAACTGGGACTTGCCACGCTTCGCCCGTGGGATATGGACGTGGATGCCGACCAGAAGGTTCCGCTGAAACCGTTCACTGACACCAAGGATTTCATTGCCAAGACAATTGCTTGTTTTACAGAAATAAAACCGTTCTATGGAAAATGTCTGCAACTATTGGCCGACAATGGTTATTGGGATTTGGAATCTCGAGTGGGGAAAGCCCCGGGCGGTTACAATAATCCGTTGTACGAGAGCAATGTGCCCTTTATTTTTATGAATGCAGCTGGTACGTTACACGATGTTGAAACGCTTGTTCACGAAGGCGGGCACGCAATTCATTCAATCGTTTCTGCCGAATTGCCATTGGTTGAGTTCAAGGATTTGCCGTCCGAAGTTGCCGAATTGGCTTCTATGAGTATGGAACTGATTTCGATGGAACATTGGCATTTCTTCTTCTCGAACGAAAACGACCTGAAACGGGCGAAAAAAGCCCAACTGGAAGGCGTACTCAATGTGTTGCCTTGGATTGCTATTGTTGACAAGTTCCAACATTGGCTTTATGAAAATCCTACACACACGATTGCCGAACGAGAATCGCAATGGATGAAAATTCTTGACGAATTTAAAAGCGAAGACGGACCAGATTGGAGTGGCTTGGAACATATACGTAAATGCACGTGGCAGAAGCAGTTACATATATTTGAAGTGCCGTTTTATTACATTGAATATGGTTTTGCCCAACTTGGTGCCATTGCAATGTGGAAACAATACAAGGAAAATCCGCAAAAAGCGTTGGAACACTACGAGGCGTTTATGAAACTTGGCTATACCAAGTCGATTCCCGAGATTTACGAGGCGGCTGGCATACAATTCTCGTTTTCGTATGAATATGTAAAGGAACTTGCTGATTTTGTTTATAATGAAATAAAGTGTTTATAGTATTGATTGAGATAAAATGCGTAATAAATTGTCTTTTATATTGTTAATTGTTTCTTTATTGTTGACGCAGACCTTGTTCGCTCAGGTAAATTTCTTTACCAACGATGAAACTGATTCCTTGTCAACCGATTTTTATCAGAGGAACTGCAAGATGACGGTTCTTGCGGTGGCAAATGTTCCGTCGTTGCAATTCGGAGGAAGTCTTTTTATTCACAATGACGAAGATAAGATTTCGTATTTTCTTGATGCAAAATCAAACTTTGGGCGTCGCTATGTTATTGACGGTGTGGAGTGTAACGGTGAGGGTACTCGACAAAAGGAGGTCTCGTTTGTGGAAAATAGCTTCAACGTAGGATTTGGTCGCGGTGTGAAACGTAATTTGTTGGTGTATGGTGGAATTGGTTTCATAGTAAAAGAAACAAAATACGATAACGAAATAGAGAACAATTATAGATATACCGTACCAAATCACGATATTTGGTTCAATCTTGTCGGTGGTGTCGTGTATGTCTTGAAAAATAATATGTCGGCTCTTGTCGGATTAGACATTTATGATAGAAGTTTAACGCTTGGTGTTGGTTATACGTGGTGAAACGGATTATTTCCGTCATAGTATTGTGTGTGTGTTGTGCAATATGTTCTATTGACGCGACGGCTGGTGGTAATCCCAAATCTAAGAAGATGTACCCTAAATTTACCCGTGCCGATAGTCTTCACGGAACATTGTCGCCGTTACGTTCGTGTTACGATGTACAGTTTTACGATATTTCTGTTGCTGTTTTTCCTGAAACGAAATCAATCAAGGGGTTGGTTTCCTTTGATTTTTTGTTTGTTGACTCCACACAAACGGTTATGCAGATTGATTTGTCGTCGAAATTAGAGATATATGACCTTTCAATTGATGGAACATCTCTGCATGACTATACAAGGGAATACAATGCAATTTTCATAAAACTCCCAGCAAATTTTTCGGCAACGAAAGAACATCGTTTGACCTGTAGATATGGTGGAACCCCAGTTGAAGCTGTTCGTCCACCGTGGGAGGGTGGCATGGTTTGGAAAACGTCGTCGGCGGGAAAGCCGTGGTGCGGTGTAACGTGCGAGACGCTTGGCGCAAGTTGTTGGCTTCCGTGCAAAGACCATTTGTCTGATGAACCCGAACGGGGAATGAGAATGCGGATTGATGCGCCTTTGGGGCAGACGGCTGTTTCAAATGGTATGTTACTTTCGCATGAAACTGTCGATAATCGGGAGTTGTGGACATGGCAGACCAATTATACCATCAATAGTTATAATATGACGTTCTACATTGGTGACTTTGTCAATTTTGGCGAAGAATACCATGGCCTGGAAGATACGTTCCGCCTTGATTATTATGTTTTGCCCGAAGATTTGGAAAAAGCACAGGCTTCGTTCGCACAGACGAAAAACGTGATTGCCGCATACGAGGATTTCTTTGGTCCGTATCCGTGGGGAAAGGAAAATTTCAAACTCGTGGAAAGTCCGTATGAAGGAATGGAACATCAGACAGCCATTGCGTATGGTAACGGTTTCAAGAATTCCCATTTCAATTTTGATTACATCATAGTTCACGAGACGGCTCACGAATGGTGGGGTAACAGCGTTTCTGTCGATGATTATGCCGACGTGTTCATTCACGAAGGTTTTGCAATGTATTCGGAATTTCTGTATGTGGAAAGATTGTACAACAAGAAGGAGAGCGACCGATATGCAAAAATATGGGCTGGCTCCATCAAAAATATTCGACCAGTTGTGGGGCCCCACGACGTGAATTTCTGGGATTATCACGACATTGACCCATACGTGAAAGGCGCATGGTGTCTGAAAGGATTGCGATATGTGATGAACAACGATAGCTTATTTTTCGACATTATCAAATCGTATAACCTTTCTCGTCGCTATAAAATCGTTACGGTAAAGGATTTTACCGATTATGTAAATGAAAAATCGGGAATTGATTATTCGTGGTATTTTAATCAATATCTCTATTCCGAAAAACAGCCCATCCTGGAATGGCGATGGATTCCACGGAATGAGATGGCTGAATATAGAGACAAGGTTTCATACACCCTTGACGTAACCGATACGATAGAGACTTTGGCTCCCGTTTCTTATTTGCAGTTGCGTTGGAAAAATGTCGATACGTCATTCAAAATGCCAATAACGTTTATTTTGACGGATTCCATAGGCGAGAAAACTCCTAAGATATTTGTCGGTAATAGTGTGCGAAAAGAACAAGTTCCTAATATCCCCATAACGACCGACGGAGTCATCGTAAAAAAATATGGGGACTTATCAGGGAAAATAATGTATTTTAATACTGCAAATTCATATTTTGTCAACGAAAAAGTTAAAAAGTTTAAAGATAATGAAACAAGAAACAATAATTCCAAGAGAAGTCGTAGATAAAGCTCTTGCGGCAAATGGTATAAAGAATGTAGGAAAGGCGTCAATTCGTCAAATCGTGAAGGTTGTCCGTGATATTGAGGCGGAAACAGGAATTGAATTTGTGAAGATGGAAATGGGCGTGCCTGGCTTGGCTCCAGCACAAGTGGGCGTGAAAGCCGAAATAGAGGCGTTGCAGAATGGTTGTGCGTCAATTTATCCTCCTATTGAAGGTATGCCAGAGTTGAAGAACGAAATGTCGCGTTTCGTGAAGAATTATCTTGATATTGACGTTGATGCTGAATGTTGTGTACCAACCGTCGGATCTATGCAGGCAAGTTTTGCCGCATTTTTGACTGCTGGTCGTCGTGATGCGAAAAAAACAAAGACATTGTTCATCGACCCAGGTTTTCCTGTGCAAAAACAGCAATTAAAAATGATGGGCTTGCCATTCGAGACGTTCGACGTGTATAAATTCCGTGGCGAGGCACTTCGTGCTAAATTGGAGTCGTATTGCGAGAAAGGCGACGTGGCAACTATTGTGTATTCCAGCCCGAACAACCCGTCGTGGATTAGTTTCACCGACACAGAATTGCGAATCATTGCCGACATTTCCAACAAATACGACATTGTGATTATTGAAGATTTGGCATATTTTGCCATGGATTTCCGTAAAGATTACGGTCAGCCAGGTGTGGCTCCGTTCCAACCGACGGTGGCAAAATACACTGACAATTATATCTTGCTGATTTCTGCCTCAAAAGCATTTAGTTATGCGGGACAACGAATTGCTTCGTTGGTGATTTCCAATGCGTTATATATGAAAAAATTCCCTGACCTGCTTCGTTTCTATGCACAAGAAGAATTGGGACGTGCAATGATTTATGGAGCAGTGTATGCATTGACTTCGGGAACGGCATACTCGGCTCAGTATGCGTTTACAGCCATTTTGAAGGCGGCAAACGATGGCACATACAACTTCCGTAACGATATTCTTGAATATGGAAGACGGGCAAAACAGGCGAAAGATATTTTCACGCAAAATGGATTTGAAATCGTGTACGACAAGGATATGGAAAACCCTGTCGGCGACGGGTTTTATTTCACGATAGGTTATCCAGGAATGACGGGAGGCGAGTTGCTTGCCGAATTGTTGTATTATGGCATTAGTGCCATTACGCTTGACATTACGGGTAGCGAACGACAAGGGTTGCGTGCGTGTACGTCGCAAATGTCACAACATAAGATTGATTTGTTGAAAGACCGCGCTAAATTGTTTAACGAGGTGCATAAAAAGAATTGATAATAGACAATTGGTATTGTAGGGATGCAATGTTTGCGTCCGTAAAATGATTAAAAAATAAAGGTGACTGAGCTTGTCGAAGTCACCTTTATTTTTACAAATACTTAATTCTATTTTTCTTCATCGGTAATCAAGACATAATCCAACTGACGCTTGATTAAATCGGCACGAGCGATTTTTATGGTAACTCGGTCTCCCAAAGTAAATTCGTTACCTGTGTAACGTCCTCGCAGACAGTAGTTTCGTTCGTCGAATGAATACATGTCGTCGCTCAAATCACGGAGCGATACCATTCCTTCGCACAGATTGCCGTCCAATTCAACGTAGAAGCCCCATTCGGTAATGCTTGTGATTGTTCCGTCGAAAATTTCTCCCACGTGATCTTTCATCCACTCAACTTGCTTGTATTTGATTGAAGCTCGTTCGGCGTTTGCAGCCAACTGCTCGCGCGAAGATGAGTGTTTGCAATATTCCTCGAATTCTTCTTGCGAAACGCTCGGTTTCTTTTTCAAATAACGGTCGAGCAGACGGTGAACCATCATATCGGGGTAACGGCGGATAGGCGAGGTGAAGTGACAATAGTAGTCGAACGCCAATCCGTAGTGACCAATGTTTTCGGTGGTGTAGATTGCCTTCGCCATAGAACGTACAGCCAATCCTGCGAAAATGTCGCACTCTGTTTTACCTTTCAAGTTGGTAAGCAACTTATTAATTGATTTCGAAGTGTTTACGCCTCCCGAAGTATTGATTTTATATCCGAATTTCTTCAAAAAGTTCGAGAAATCACGCAATTTCATATCGTCTGGTTTGTCGTGCACACGATAGACGAACGTAGGGGCAGAAGAACGTTTTCCAACGTATTCGGCTACTTTCTTGTTGGCAAGTAGCATAAATTCCTCTATCAGTTTGTTCGCATCCTTCGATTCCTTGAAATATACGCCAGTTGGACGACCATTTTTGTCCAATTTGAATTTCACTTCCTTGCGATCGAACGAGATGGCACCTTTTTCGTAACGTTTTGCTCGCATGATTTTCGCCAATGCGTCCATCGTGGTTATTTCCTTAACTAAATCACCTTCGTGTGTTTCAATCACTTGTTGAGCTTGCTCATACGAAAATCTTCTGTTTGAACGAATTATGGTTCTTCCAAACCATTCTTTCAACACGTTTGCTTCCTTGTCCATAATGAACACGGCGGAGAATGTCAGTTTGTCCTCGTTTGGTCGAAGCGAGCAGACGTTATTTGACAGTTTTTCGGGCAACATAGGAACTACGCGGTCAACCAAATACACCGAAGTGGCTCGTTTTTGTGCTTCTTCCTCCAATTTTGTGCCAGGACGTACATAATATGTCACGTCGGCTATATGCACACCGATTTGGTATGTTTCATCCTCCAAAAACTCAATCGACAGTGCGTCGTCAAAATCCTTTGCGTCGGCAGGGTCGATGGTGAATGTGGTAACATCACGAAAATCCCTTCGTTGACGGATTTCTTGTGCTGGAATTTCATCGGGAAGAGCATTTGCCTCGTCTTCCAATTCCTTGGAAAAACGATAAGGAAGGTCAAATTCTTCAAGAATGGCGTGCATTTCGGTTTCATTGTTGCCAACATCGCCAAGAACTTTCACGACTTTCCCGATAGGATTTTTTGCTTTTTTCGGCCATTCAACTATTTGAACTACAACTTTTTGCCCATTCTTTGCGTCCATTGCGTCTTCGTTGGCAACAAAAATGTCGTAGGGAATGTAGCGTTTGTCAACAATCACGAACGCATATTTAGAATTACGTTCAATAATGCCTACAAATTCACGTCGTCCTTCTTCAACGATTTCAACCACTTCACCTTCTAAACGGGAACGACGTCCGTGGTTCGCAAACAAGGCGACTTTCACCAAATCGTTGTTCAGAGCATGATTTAAGTTTGGCGAAGCAATGAACACATCTTCTTCGAGCTGCGGACTCACTACGTATGCTGTTCCATAGGGAGTCATATCCACGCGTCCCGTAATCGTGCCATTCTGATTTTTCAGTCGATATTTTCCTTTCTGACATTCTTGTAATTCACCTTTATCTTCAAGAATATCAAGATGTTTCTGAACCATAGGCAAACCGTCCTTATTGTTCAAACCCAATTGTGTTGCAATTTGTTTGCAGTTTAATGGACGTTTAGGTGATTTTCTAAAAACAGAAAGGATGTCGGATGACAATTCCGAAGCAGAGCCCTTTTTATATTGTTCGTTTTTTCGAGCCATAATTTTCATCAATTTAATTCCACAATATTACAAAAAACGCGAGAAAAACGGAAAAAATACTTGTGAAAAATGTTTCCGTTCTTATTCCTTCAACATTGGGTTGTACATCATGATAGCGTTGTTTTCGCTTACAAGTTCTTCGATCGATTCGCCTGTCGCAATGGTTGTAATACGTCGGTAAATTCGATTGTGTCGGGTGTAGCCGCCCCACCATTGTTGTTCGAAACGTTGGTCTGTTTCATAAACCTCGTATTCTTTGTCTGCCGGAATTGTGGCACAAAGTGTACCTCGTAGAAATTCTTCATCGAGCCAAAGGTTTATTTTGAAGGTGATGTCGGTGTTGTTTTCCAACTGAAGATCTATATAATTGTAGGCGAGCGTGGCACCACAGGCAAACGGTATGGTACGGTTCACGTCGGGGAACACGTCGAAACTGTGTCGCCAACGTTCTTTTACGGTTAGAGGAGAGTGCAGAGCCATCCAATATATGAGATTTCCGAGTTGGCACAATCCGCCACCAGTACCCGTAGAAACCTTCCCATTGTGAATCATCATCCCCGTTTTGTATCCTTTTCTTTTGGTTGGTCGGCCGACCATTCGCCAAATGGAAAACGTTTCTCCCGGTTTGATGACAACACCGTTTATTTTTGCCACTGCCAATTTCAGATTGGTTATCTTATTGTATTGCAGATACATATCCACATTTTTCAGTTTTCGCAGAAGGGTAGATTTGTGTTCTATCCACACATTCGGTACGGTAACCGTAGTATCGATTTTTGAAAACCTAGTATTTGAAAAATGCCATTTCAAGAACCGTTTGGCAATATAGAACTCCCGTCCGAAAAAACGTCGCACGGCACTTCTTTCAATCGGTTTTTCAACAAAATGAATCATTTGTTTGTATAGACTTTTATCCTTCAATTATGGTGAACATATCGGCATAATATACGATACTTCCATCGTTTTCCATCCAAAATCCGCCGCATTCGGGACAGTAGTCGGAGAGTTCGGGAGCATTACGGTTGGGTACGGTCATTCGGTAGCCGCACAAAGTGCATTCGGCTACTACGGGTTTGTTTTCGTCCTGTCCCGTAGGTGAGGATTGTTCTTTTTTCTTTTTAGATGTTTTTTTAGAGACCATTTCAAAATAATTTTACGTTCACGAATATACTAATTTTTTTCGCGAAAAGCAATATTTGAATAGGTCAGATTTAGGGCAGTATGATGGTTAATCCTCAAAATTATATGAACTTTGAGGAATTTAATCCCCAAAGTTATATGAATTTTGAGGAATTAAATGCCCAAAGTTGTATGGATTTTGAGGAATAATGACAGTATAAAAATGTGTAATGACTCAATTATCTTATTGATACAGAAACACTTTTGTCAAGAACTTGACGAATGAAGGCATTTATTGTAATGCCAGCATCCCGTGCCATTGCCGCTATGCGAGTGTGCGTTTCGGGAGAAATGCGAACATTGAGTGTCCCTGTGTAACTTTTACGTGGTTGTATGCCGTTTGCTTCGCACGTGGCAATATAATCGTTGATTGCACCGACAAAATCTTTTTTTAGTTCTGCAACCGTTTTTCCTTCATACGTGATTTCCGTGTCGTTCGGAAGGTCGAGTACCTTTCCGTACAGACAGTTGTCTTCTTCGCTGATTTCAACGCTTCCGACATATCCTTTGTAGTGCAATGTTTTCATATCAAATTATTTTTTTTAAGAAATCAAATGTAACTATATTTTAGTTACAAAACAAGTGTTTTCATAAAAAAGGCCGCCTCTCGGCAGCCTCGATCTAAATATAATTTTGTAAGATTTGCTTAACAACCTTAATATCAGCTTCTTTATTTCGTTTTAATTTCTTTGAACTACCAAAGTCAGAATAACTTATAATGACTAAATTTATACCATGTTTGGGCAGTTCTGTTTTTCGGCGTTCATCATAAATCTTTCGTTGTTTATTTCTATTTACGCCACTAACGGTTGTTTTGTTTGGCTTGTCAAAAAAACTAACAGATTCTGTATGTTGTTTTTCATAGTATTCCACAACTAAATTCAATTCCTTATAATATGCATCAACCAACAGTTTTCTTCCTGTATCGCCTTTCAAAAAATCAAAAGAATGTTGTTGTGATGCTTTATTTCCTAATACCTCATTGCATAAACTTATCACATAATACTCATCGGAATTCTTGCGACCTTTATTCCGTATGCTCTTCTTTTTTTTATATTGAATCATATTATGCTTCAATGATGTGCCAATAGGAGAGAAATACCAATTTCTATTTTTAGAATGACGTATTACAGTAACAAACGGAATTTCATGTAATCTACTATTTTCATCGAGTTCTCGTAATAGCTTCCTAATTGGTAATTCATTTTTTCTATCTTCTGAAAAAATACCAGCTTTGATAAATTCGGGCATCATGTCTTTTGCCGCTATGGTTTGCTTGTGAGTTTCAAAATATTTTTCCGAAACCTGATTAATTATTGAAATTTTTTCTGTCTGTTCCATATTTTTATTTAAAGTAAATTTACTCACAAATATATTTTTTTATTTTACATCTTGTACAAGGCGCACGGAATAACCAAACTGACGTCGACTTTCAGCAATAGATACACTATTGTTTTGGAACAATACACAGCGAGCATCTTGGAAATTATATGCGGAACATGACCAATAATAGCCGTTAAAACCTACTGCTCTCACGTTCGTGTCGTAGCGTAGACCATCAGCAGGAAGGAATACGGCACCATTCTCGTTCATTTTACGCCATTCCGACATAGAATAATTATTTACTGTTGCATAATATTCACTACCATAATAATTTTCTGAAAAACCACTTGTAAATGTAACGTCAGCAGGTGTACTCCATTCGTCTGGCAATAGAATCAAGCCGTTTACCCCATTGACGGTTGCAACACCTATTTTGTTTGACGCATTTGTTCGTGTATTTATTAAATAATCCCACTCGTCATATGTTAGTGTTCTCCATAATTCCGTTTGATTACCTCCATTTAAAATTTTGTTATACACGCCCCAATCAGCATTCACGAAATTGTCAGTTAAGTTGTTGGAATATGAACCTCCAGGATAATAGTCTTCAGAAACTGTGCTTGTACTATAGGATTGATATGCGTTTGCTCCACTGTTCCAACCAGAAGTTCCCCAACCGAACAAATCTATCCAACCTTCGTATGTCTCAGAAATATTTGCATTGTCATCACCAATCATATCGTATTGATTCTCGGCAAAACGCCACGTGCCAGTGCTGGCTTGAAATTGCAAATTGCCTTTCGAGAAATAAACTTTTTTGTCTGCAGAAACAGAGAATGCAGCTTTTATAGCACCGTTGTCGTTAGAATTTTCATTACCTTTTTCTATCTTGCTTTCCAATGCTGCAAGCAATGCGTCAACCTCTTTCTTGCTGTAGTAGTCGCTCAAATCGGTTTTGGCAGCATACAAAGCGTACGGAACGGCGAGTAACGGCGTTATGCCAGTAATGAGTTTTCCGTCAACATTAGTTACTGTTTTTACAAAATACGGGGCTTTGCTCCAGTCAATAGAAGAAAAATCATAAGCGGTTTTACCGCCACCCAATTCAAGTGTCATCAAACCATTTTGGTTAGTAGTTACGACGTGATTTTCTGAATAAATTTCAGAGCCTTCGTCAGAACCTTGCAAAATATAGATGTACACATATACTTGTTTGTTGGCAACTATTTTGTTTTCCGTGTCACGCACAATTGCTTGATAACTGAATGTTTGTGGTATCTGAGCGAATACAGACGTTATTGTCGCCAACATCAATACAAAGTAGATAAATAGTCGTTTCATTTTCTTTTTTGTTAGAATTAATTCTTGATTATTTTAAAACGTTTCACCGATTTCCCGTTAGATTTCACATCAAGGAAATATACGCCAGTGTTGTATTTCCCCATAGAAATTTGTGTCTCGGAATCATTTGCGACACCTTTGGTTATCGGCTTTGATTCATTGTTGAAAAGGGTATAGGTCACATTTGATATTTTTTCTCCGTCAATATGTAAATGTAAAACATTGTTGGTAGGATTTGGGTATACCAAGAGTTGTATGTCGGTGATTTCAATACCCGTCTCTGCCGATATAATATAAGCCTGTTGAACTCCATGTGATATGCGACCATTATCGTTTGTCTCCAAAAAGAAAACTTGTCCGATGGTCGCACTCATGGAACCATCTCCATTTGCCTCGTAGCCAGCAGCAGAAATGGTGCTTTGGGCAACAGAGGAAAATAATATAATTGTCAATGTTATACTAATAGCGAGTCTTTTCATTTTTCTTTATTTTTAATCTTTTACTATTTTAAAGTGTAAATTATTAGATTTCAATGTTTTTAAAAATAAATCATGAAATTCTCGTTGATGGTTGTTTGATGGGAATGGTATATATTCTTTGTTAAGAACGGTATAATGATTTTCAATCAGACATTTATAAACATTTTGATATACATTCTTCTTTATTAGAACAATAGGTGTGTCTCTCGTAATTAACATGTTTGTTTCCCTTATAAATGCTTCCCTTTGCTCTGAAGAGAGTTTTTGTTTTAAGTGCTTTTTGGAAATGTCAACGAGATAAATACCTTGTTCTTGAATAGAGGTTAACCATTTTTCTTTTTCCTTTCTTTTCTTTTGTATGTATTCTTCTTTGTCTTTGGTGCTTCCCAAGGCTTTTAGAACGGCAATAAATAAAAAATCATATTTCTTTACATTTTCATAATAAAAGAAACAATCTTTGTTTTTGGGAGGTGCTTCGCCAATCAGTAATAATTTTATTTCTTTGGGACGATATTTCAATCTTGCATCTTCTATGCTACTCATTCTTAAAAATACTATTTTTCAAAAATACATTCTTTTCCTATTAAACGCAAGTTTTTGTTAATTCAAATCTTTGTGAAAAATCTATAAAAACCAATCTCGTCTCTCTAAATATGGCTCATAGAAAGCCTGAAGCGTAGGAGATGAGGCTATATAAATAAAAAAGCCCCACACATGTATGGGGCTTTCTTGTATAATGAAAGATTTTTTATTTTCCCATCGAAATCAAAAATTCGTCGTTGTCTTTTGTCAGAGGCATTTGTTGGCTGAGGAATTCCATTGCTTCCACAGGGGTCATATCCGAAAGGAATTTACGCAAAACCCAACATTTGTCCAAACGTGTTTTTCCAACTAACAAGTCATCGCGACGGGTACTTGAAAGATTAACGTCAACAGCAGGGTAGATACGTTTGTTCGAAATTTTTCTGTCCAATTGCAATTCCATATTTCCCGTACCCTTGAATTCCTCGAAAATCACATCGTCCATCTTTGAACCCGTCTCCGTCAATGCTGTGGCAATGATAGTCAACGAGCCGCCACCTTCTATGTTTCGAGCTGCTCCGAAGAAACGTTTTGGCTTATGCAGTGCGTTTGCGTCAACACCACCGGAAAGAATTTTTCCTGATGCTGGTTGTGCCATATTGAATGCACGAGCCAAACGTGTAATGGAATCCAAAAGGATACATACGTCGTGACCACATTCAACCAGACGTTTTGCTTTCTCAAGCACGATATTGGCGATTTTCACGTGACGGTCCGACGGTTCGTCGAATGTTGAAGAAATCACTTCGGCACGAACGCTTCGTTTCATATCGGTAACTTCTTCTGGACGTTCGTCAATCAGCAATATCAACAAATATACTTCAGGGTGATTGTCGGCAATAGCGTTTGCAATACCTTTAAGCAATGTTGTCTTACCGGTTTTCGGCTGGGCAACAATCAAACCACGCTGACCTTTACCAATAGGAGTGAAAAGGTCTATGATTCTGGTTGACAAGTCGTTATGACCATTCCCCGTAAGATTGAATTTTTCATCGGGAAATAAAGGTGTAAGGTGATCGAAATGCACACGGTCACGAACCTCTTCTGGACGTCTTCCGTTTATTTTCTCAACACGAACGAGTGGGAAATATTTTTCTCCTTCTTTGGGTGGTCGAATCGGACCTTCTACCGTGTCACCGGTTTTTAAACCAAACAATTTGATTTGTGATTGGCTCACATAAATATCGTCGGGCGAATTGAGATAGTTGTAATCGCTCGATTTCAAATATCCATGTCCATCTTGCATTATTTCAAGAACGCCACAACCAGAGATGATGCCGTCAAATTCGTGTGTTTTTTGTTGTTGAACTTGTGGTGTAGGGTGATTCTCTGTTTTTTCTGATTCTTTTTCAATCGCTTCCGAAGATGTTTTTTCTTCTTCGATGATTGGTTCGGTTGATGCTGTTGTGTTTAGTTCTAATTGAACAGGTTCTGGCGTTGATTTTTGTATTCTTGGTCTTCTGCCTCGTTTTGCAACTGAATCTTGGTTTTCTTCTACTGTCACTGGTTCAGCTTCGATTTTTTTTGTCGTCATTCGAGGTCTTTTTGCCTTTTTGACACCTTGTTCTTGAGTTTCGCCAATAGGCGCTTTTTCGGTTTCGTTTAGGTTTTCCGATTCCATTTATTAAAAAATTAAATTAATGATTATATAATGTGTACGCATTATAATTGACAAGAAAAAATTATTTTTTTGTAGTTTTCAAAACGTTAGGATTTGTTTTAGCTATGTCTTTCAAAACCGTTGCAATAATACGGAGTTTTAGCGAATTCCAAGCGTTTTTGAAGAAAAAATTTCCCCAAAAACTTATTTTTTTGTGATAATCAACTCTGTTCTTCTGTTTTTTGCCCGATTTTCAGGACTGTCGTTGGGTGCACACGGTTTCGTGCTTCCATATCCTTTCCATGTGATTCTGTCTGCCTGAATGCCATAGATTCGAATGATTTCATCGGCAATGAATTTCGCACGGTTTTCCGAAAGTTTTTGGTTATACGCCGAATTTCCTACATTGTCGGTGTGACCGGCAATTTCTATATGTACCGTCGGATTTTGTTTCAAGAAACGTCCGATAGCATCCAATTCTGGCTCAGATTCTTTCTTGTAATTTGTCTTGTCGGTATCGAAAAATAAATTCTTTAAGACGATATAATTTCCGACGATGATTTTCTGTAATGGAATGTCAACTTTTTCGGCTCCTTTGAACGTCGCCAACGAAACGGTTTCGGAATAAAACAGATAATCTGGTCGTTCAACCGAGAGTGCGTATTCGTGTCCTTCGATAAACGGCACGATACATTCTCCCGTAAATTGGTCGGAATTGTTGATGAAAACTTTCTCGTTAGTGGCAATGTCCGACAAAATGACTTTCGCCCCAAGTCTTGATTTCGTTTCATTGTCGAAAACAATACATTGCACATAGGTTACAGGGTTTGGTTTCACCTTGAAGGTTTCGTCAATAGTGAATTCGTAAATGTCGAATCCTCCGAGTCCTCCATATCGGTTCGAGGCAAAATATCCTTTCGTGCCTTCGGCATTGATAATAAGATGTGCCTCGTCGTCGTTCGTGTTGATAGGGTACCCTAAATTTTCTGGCGTTGCCCACGTTGATTTGTCTATTTTTTTCGTTCCGAAAATGTCTTTTTTGCCCATTCCCGGACGTCCGTCGGTTGCATAATATAATGTAGTGCCGTCGGCATGAATGTATGGCGATTCGTCGTCATATTTCGTATTGATTTCCGGACCTAAATTTTGTGGTGTTGACCATTGTCCGTTTGCTTGAAGTTGAGATACATAGATGTCTTTTTTACCTTGTCCGTTTGGTCGGTTTGATGCAAAATACAACGTGCGACCGTCGGCCGAGCACGATGGCTGCGATTCCCAATATTTACTATTGATTGGTGCTCCGAGATTGATGGGTTTGGTCCACGTGTTGTTGAATTTCTTCGTCATATAAATATCGCAGGAACCCATACCGTTGGGTGCTCCACAAATAGTGAAAAACATTGTTTTTCCATCTGCCGTAATTGATTGTGCTCCTTCGTTTGACGTGGTGTTGATGGCTGAGAGGGGAATGCTCTTTGTCCATTTGTCACCACTTTTTTGTGCCGAAAACAAATCTTCTTGTTTTACCCGCGGATTTGCCGTAGGAAGGTTTGTCGTGAAAATGAGCGTATTGTCGTCAACGGTGATTGACGGATGGTAGTCGTCGTACGGTGTATTGATGTTTACACCCATATTTTTAGGGTCAAAATTGATGGGATTTTTTTGCAATTCCAACGCTGCTGTCGTTTTGAGATACAAATCGTCGAAATTCATTTGCTCAATCTTGGAAAGTGTTGAAGATGAGTGCATTTCCTCTGCTCGTTTAAAATGTTGAAGTTGTGCGAATGCTTCGTTGTACATACCCAAATTGTATTCTTCGTATGCTAATTTGTAACGTGACCACAAGTGAGCCCCGCCACACTTGTCAACACATTCTTTGAGCGTGTTCAACATCTGCGTTGTGTCCTTTTTTTGCGTATAAACGCCTGCCAAAAGGTAGTATGCTTCCACAAAATATTCATCTTGTTTGAGAGCATTTTTTAGATTTTCCTCGGCTTTGTCATAATAAAGCAATTGATAGTTTTGCAACGCTGATTCGTATGCCGCAATTGCTTTTTTGTTTTTCGAAGAATAGTCTTGCGCCTGCAATCCGAAAGAAAGAAGTGTCAATAAGAATATGTATATTATTTTTTTCATTTTCCGTTATTCTTTAACGATTTAACCATTTCACTATTGTAAAAAACCGAATCGAAGATTTTTTGAGCGATGACTTTGGAACCTTCAATATTTGGATGCACATTATCATCTAAGTACAAATTGTTTGCCATATTTGTGTGCAAGTCAATGAAACGAAGGTTATTGTCTTTTGCAACAGATTGTATGATGGGAATGATTTCATTAACCAAAATTTCGTCGCGGATTCCCCAATTGTTTGGGTACACGGGAATCGGGGCGCACAGAATGATTTGTGGACGTAATGTGTCAGAGTCTTGTATCATAGCTATCAGCGTTTGCAAATCCATTCGAAAATCATCTTTATGTTGCCAGTTGTGCGGTTTCGTATCGTTTGTCCCAAGTTTTATAAAAATGTATTGAGGCATATAGTTTAGAACGTCTTTGAAAGCCGGTTCATTTACCCAGGGCATATCGCCCTTAAAAAGCAAGGTACGTGCGCTGACTCCAAAATTTCTGACTTCAAACGTGTTTGGAAATTTAGAGTCAAGGAGTTTACCGAGTACGGCGGGATACGCTTCTTGTTCCGGATTTTGCAGTCCGTATCCTGCGGTGATGCTGTTTCCAATGCACGCAACACGAATTTTTTGAGAAAATCCTTGCGTTGAGATGGAAAGAGATATAAGGATGAGGACTATATGCAAAATCTTTTTCATTGCTATATAAAGTTAAAATGCTCAAAATCAGTGTTTTTCTCGCAATATTCACATTTTAAAATGACGGGTTTTTTGCCAATAACGGAATATTTCGGTGTAATATTCTGGTGATTTGTGACGCATTTGGGATTGAAGCATTTGGTGATGCCTTGAATTTTATCGGGACAAGTCAGCACCATTTTCTCAACCACCTGATAGTCCTTGATAATGCTTAACTTCGCTTCAGGAGCGAGGATAGCGATTTTATTTATGTCGTCTTGCTCAAAAAATTTGTCGGCAATTTTTATGATTGCCTTACTTCCGAGTTTTTTACTCTCGAGATTTAACCCGAAAGTGATTTGAGTATCGATATTTTCAAGCTTCAGGATCGAAATGACCTTGAAAAGGTTCTTACTTGGAATGTGGTCGATTACGGTGCCGTTTTTTATGGCACTCACCACCATTTGTTTACCTTGAATGTTTCCCATATTCTTACACGTTAAGGTTCAATAAGTAACTTATGATTGCTTGTCGGGTGAAGACACCGTTACGAGCTTGGTCAAAATAATATGCCTTGGAGTTTGTATCCACATCTTGATTGATTTCGTTTACACGAGGAAGCGGATGCAAAATCTTCATGTTTGGTTTAGTGTTCGTAAGCATTTCATTTTTAAGGATATACAAGTTCTTGGTTTTCTCATATTCCATCAAGTCTGAAAAACGTTCTTTCTGCACGCGAGTCATATACACGATATCCACTTCGTTCAGAACAGACTGCATATCAGTATGTTCGTAGAACGTAATGTTGTTATCCTTCAAAATGTTTTTGTATTCCACAGGAAGAGCCAGTTCTGGAGGCGCGACCAAATGGAATGTAGGGTTGAAGTATTTCATCGCCATAATCAGCGAATGTACCGTTCTACCATATTTCAAGTCACCAATAAGGGCAATCGACAGGTTGTTGAGCGAACCTTGCGTTTTTGAAATGGAATACATGTCGAGCAAGGTTTGCGTAGGGTGTTGGTTTGCCCCGTCACCAGCGTTTATGATGGGAACGTTGGCAACTTCGCTTGCAAATTTTGCTGCACCTTCGAGTGGATGACGCATCACAATCAAATCACAATAGTTTGAAATGATTTTAATGGTATCGTGCAACGATTCGCCTTTAGTGGAACTTGTTGTTTCTATGTCGGAAAAACCAATGACACGACCGCCAAGTCTGTTTATTGCACTTTCAAAACTAAGCCGCGTACGGGTTGAAGGTTCAAAAAACAACGAAGCAATTACGTGCCCGTTCAATACGTTTCGGTAAC
>JAGCOW010000062.1 GCA_017642535.1 Bacteroidales bacterium
CTTTATGGAATAAACGCAAATAAAAAAAGAGATTATTGCTAATCTCTCTTTCCTGTTCCTCACGCCGTAGCCAAGAAACAATCCGATTTAACGGCGGTGTCCGGGTGTTTCGGGATGAACCCTCATTTTTCACGTCCGACGATGCAAAGATACAACAATCCATTTCGGTTGTCAAGATTTTTCTAGACATTTGTTGATTTACCTCTCCCGTATCTCTATAGTTTTAATGTCTATATACCGTTGGTCGGCAGGGATTTTCATAATCCATTTTTCGATTTCGGAACGGGACGTTTCGGTGGCGGGAAACTGCCAATCTGTTTTGGTACATACAAATACGATTTGATTTGTCTCTCTTGGTTTGTCGGTTTCTTTGGTGATTGCCCATTCATCTACTTGGGGAAATGCAACGGTTTGATTTGCAAAAAGTTGCTTTGACGGTTCGTTTACGTTAGGATAAAGCAAATATCCTGTTCCCTGATTTTCGAAGATGAAAATCTTCAAATAGCAATCCCGCAACGGCGTGACCGAGACGTTTAATGTTTCGCTCTCAAAATACACGGAACGGATGCCGTCTGCTTTTGCCGAGAAATTTGGGTCGGGACGAATGCCTGTGCGAACTTTTACATTGGCGATACAGTAGAAAATCATTTCGGACGAACGCACCGCCGATTTTTCAAAATCTTCTTTAACAACCTCAAATTCAACTATTTCGCCATCGGTTTGAACAACGGCAAGACTGTTGAAACTCTCGCCGGCAGCGGAAAGTTCCATTTTGTCCCAAATATTCACCCGCTGACCACAAACTTGCTCTATAGCCCTGCGTTTGGCATCGGCACGGGCGGATTCCTTTGCGTCGATTGCCGTTCCGACCATATCGGCGGTTATGGCAAACTCGCCTCGAACGTTCTTTACCCATTGCTCCTGCGGTTTTTGAGAGAAGGTTTGTAAGGAAAGAAATACAAATAGTATTGAGATAAAATGTTTCATTGCTTATTTTTTTCTGTTACTTTTTCTCTTGAAAGAAAAAGTAACCAAAAAGTTCAAGACGGACTTGCTCAGCTAAAAATCAACTGCGTTCCGCTAAATGAGTTGAAGTGCCGCATTTACGTAACGTACAGTTTTTGGTACCAAGGCACCAACTCATTTTACGCTTCACTCCGTTGATTTTTTTAACGCTTCGCAACTCAGTCTATCCTTTCTACTTTGTAACTAAAAAAATGGAAACGGCTGAAAATCAACCGTTTCCGTAATGAAATTATTCATTCAGCATTTTGAAACCTTCTTGCACGAATTTGGAAATATCCTCGGCGTGTTTGCGGGCAAACTCCGATTCCTTGAGCATATTTTCCATAGCACGCATACGGGCTTGCGAAGCGGCATCCTCATCTACCACATAGTAGGATTTGTATTCGATTGTGCCGTCCTTTGTTTCGCGGTAGATGCCGAAACTACGTTTGATTTCGCCCTGAATGTGTTTCTGCACCAATGCCTCGTAGCCTTCGTACAAATTATCCAACGAAGCTGCATCCACACCTGCTGCTATTTCCGAAGCAATACGACCACGAAGAAACATTCCTGCTTGTTTTGCATACGAAATGCACGCGTTGGTTGTTCCCCACTGTTGTGCCTGATTGAGGGTTTTGGTAGCCATAGCCCCTTGCACGTTGCCGATGATTTCGTCCACGTTGTCGGCCTGCAATTTTACTTTGTGTTTGTAGAAGGCCTCTTCCATAGTTTGCGAACCATCAACTTTCCAACCTTGGGCTGTAAGTTCCTTAGCTTCTTTTTTGGCGTATTTCCACGCACTTTTTTCGTTGTTTTTGGGTGGACCTGCCAATGTTCCCAATGCCACTAATGCGGCTACTCCGAGTGTTACAAATTTTTTAACCATAGTACTAATAAATTTAATTAAACAATATTTTGATTTCTATTTCATTTGTTCCTCATAAAATAGGTCTTTATCCAATAGGGGATAGCACTTTTCGCCCGAACTATCATACAAACCTTTATTTCCAAAGATTGTTCTATAATGATAAATCATACTTTTATTTACAATTTGCGATAAAACTTTAAATTCATCGCTATATTCAAGTTTTTCAACCCTTGGTAAACATAGTATTACACCATCAACAGCTTCGCTTATGTCCAGAAATAAATCTTCATCACCTTGCGGTTTTACGACCATACGAAATTCAGATTCATGTTTCCAATCAAGAGATTTTGTAAAAAAGAATTCCTTATAGTTTTCTTTTACATATATTTCTGCTGTTTCTCCGTTACTTTTCTGCTTCACATCAAAAGAGGTTCCACACCAATCTTTATCATACTTCACATCGCCAGACCACTTTGATTCATACTCTAATTTGTTAAAACAACGAAGAAGTTTTTCTTTATCAAATCGAATACACACTCCATTACCTTTTTCAGCATAATATCCCCATAAAGGATCTTTCTCAAATGCCTTTTCTGAATCATCTTTTGCAAAACTGAGTGTCTTGTATTTAAAGATTTCTTTTAAGACTTCTTCTTCTGGAACAATATCGGAATTAGCTTCTCTATGAACCTCTGCTATGTCGTTTGTGTTCTTAAAACTTCCAAATTTTAATTGGTTCGTTGCTAAAATTCGTATAGCATTGTTAAAACTTGTAAAATGATAGAGTTTTGGAGAGGAGGAGGCATCTATTAACACAGTAAATCGAGTTTTTATTTCTTCTATTCCAATTTTCAATTCAAGTTTTTCATAATTATTTTTCAAATTATCATAAAGGTTATCAACCATCTCCATTAAACGAAATATGTTTATTGTTGTAGAAACCTCATCATCTCGGTTTGTATAATCGTTATCCCAACATTTTTTAGGCACATGGATCAAATCACCCTTGTAAGACAATGTAAACTTGTGCTTGTCGTTTTGTTTTTTTGAATTACTGTTATCTGTAGCCAACCCATAATTATGGGCAAGTGTATTTCGTAAATAATAAATGGCGATGCGTTCATCATCTTTGAGAATTGTAAAATCCTCTAACGCACTCAAAATACCTATTTTTTCTGAACTTCCCTTAGTAAAAATAGTTCCTACTTGTTCCAAGAAAATTAAATATAAGATTAACGAAGAAAAGTATTCTGCTTCAATACAACCAAATTCCTCTATACAAGCCCCAGTTGATAATGCTTTTGCGCTGTTATACGCCATCAATAAACAACTTTTTCTATTGGGGTCGTCTTTTATTCCTAGTAGGAATTTCACTAATTCTTTTTCTTGTGCATTCAGCATATCTAAACTTTTAATCTTATTTCCTAATCTATGTCACGCACCAGGCGGACAGAACAACCGTAACCACGTTCATTGTAGTAGCTGCCAGCTTGTCCGTCCGTAAAAAACATATACTCTGGTGTGTCTGCGTAGCCGTTAAGCGAACTCGACCAGCAATACCCGTGACTGAAGCTTGTAACGTAACTACCATAACGTATACCTGATGCAGGCAAAAAGACAGCACCAGCACTCTCTAGCGCAGACCATTGTTCAACAGTGTATTTGTTTTCTGCCCACATACCAGAAACAAATGTAACAGTCGATGGTAACGTGATGTTGTCAGGCAATAACACCATGCCGTTCACCCCGTTTACTTTTGCCCGTGCTATTACCGCATTATTAAGCAGATAACTCCATTCATCGGAGGTGAGCGTACGCCACAATCCAGTTTGGTTTCCTCCGTTGGAAATCTTGTTGTACACCCCCCAGTCGTAGTTCGTTCCTGCAATGTCGTTCTCCCCATTGCCATAGTCGCCTTCTTCCGTGCTTGTCATATATGGACTCTTGCCGTTGTATCCGCTCGTTCCCCATCCAAACAAGTCAATCCAACCGCTGTACGTGCTTGAAATGTTAGAGTTGTCGTTACCTATCATGTCATATTGATTTTCTGCAAAACGCCATGTGCCCGAGCTTGCTTGATATTGTAAATTACCTTGACTGAAATAAACTTTCTTTGTATCGGACACGGAGAATGCAGCTTGGATTGCACCATCAACAACTTCCACAGAACTCGTTTCATTGCGTCCTGTAGTAAAAGAAATTACATTTCCATATACATATGCCGTTTTTGTACCATTGGTAGCATACGCACGAGCATAATAAGTAGTTCCTTCATTTAAACCCGATATGGATACACTAAAACTACCTATACCACTACCGCTAACTTTTTTGCTATTAGATACGGTTGGATTGCCTGTCGTATTCCAACATACGCCTCGTTCCGCAATATTGATTCCTACGTCTGATGTCACAAGACCATTGACTATTGCCGATGAATATGAAACATTACTAACAGACACTGTACTTACGGAAGGAAGCGATGATGTTTTGGTTGTAAAAGAACGTGTTACACCATATACTGTGCCACTACTATTGGTTGCATATGCACATACATAATACGATGTTCCTTCTGCAAGTCCTGTCATATTAAAGACCAAACAATCTGTTGAGTGCCCAATGGAATATTTGTGTTCAGCACTACCATATGTGGGCATGGTGAATGGAGTTGAACCATAATAAAACCCCATCTCCGTTACTGGAGAACTACCTTGTGACGTTAAATTAAAACTTACTTGTGCAGAATTAACATCAATTTTATCAAGAAAAACCATACTTACCTTTGATAAACTTTCAGTTTTGAAACTTACCACATCCCCATACGCCGTACCTTTACCATTTGTGGCATACGCACGTACATAATAGGTTGTTCCTTCTGATAATGTTGTTATTACAGATGCAAAAGAAGAACCATTAACTTTCACATATTCATCAAGTAATGTTGGCGTTTGCGTTGTTGCACTATAGCAAAATCCCATTTCTGTTACCGAAGAAGTTCCTTCGGATTCCAATTCCCCGTTTAATGTTGCATACCAAGGAGTTATTTCAGTAACAGATTTAGTGACAACTATTGGTAACTGTTCTGATGCGGTTGTAAAACTCATTGTCTCGCCATACGCTGTGCCAACTTCGCTTGTGGCATACGCACGAACATAGAATGTTATGCCATCTTCCAATTCGGTCAATGTATAATTAAACGAACCTATTCCCAAACCTACGAAAATGCAACTGTCGGCAATGGTTGGCGTTTTTGTTGTACTTAGGCAAAATCCTCGTTCTTTCACAGTACCTGTTCCTGCCGAAGCAATGTTACCGCTCAATGTTGCGGAGTTTGTTGTTACATTTGTAACAGACGTGCTACCCATTGTCGGCAATTTTTTCGATAAAGTAGTAAACTGTACAATTTTACCTTGTGCTTCGCCCACTCTGTTACGTGCATAAGCCCGTACATAGTATGTGGTATTTTCTTTCAATCCTGTCAGTGTATAACGAAACGATTTGTTACTTTGAGTACTAAGAGATATCGTTTTGTCCACAGTTGTAGGCGTATTGTTTGGTGCTTCGCTATAATAGAATCCATATTCTACCGAAGCACTTCCTTGGTTTGTCAGCTTGCAAGTCAATACAGCCGACGATTCTGTTATGTCGGTACATTCCTCTGTAACGATTTCTGGAACGGTTTCGTGCAACAATTCAATATCCTTCTTGCACGCAAAGAATGCCAATATACAAACGGTTATTATTGATAAAATCTTTTTCATTGCTTACCATCTAAGAATTATTCCTCCTGTTAACTCCGAATATTTGAATGCCAATACGGAATACCCGATTGAATAACCAAAATAATCAGACATAAATAGATTCACCCCACATTCCATTTCCAGTCCTTTAGCTGAATTATCGGTTATTTTGCAGATTTTTCCATTCTGTGCGGCATCTGGCGAAAGGATTGTAGCATAATAATTGCGAAATCCGTAGCCGAGACCAGTATAAAACGAAAACCGTTCGTGCCTTAGTAGGTTTAATCCCAGCGTCGCACTCCACCGAGAAACTTCTTCGCTGTTTTTTACATAATAAGAACCTTGGGCAGTCGATTGAAGTTTGGCATTTGACTCAATAATAAGGAAATTTGTTTTTAATCCAAGATATACAGCCTTATATCCTATTTTGTATATAGTGCCCAGCTCATTATTTATTAATGAATAAAAGCCACCAAAAGAAATGAGAAACGGCATTGTTTTTATTTCCTTTGCCTCAACACGAAAAACAACATTGTTGAACGAAAAATCTCCACATTGCCCCAACACGTCCCACGTATAGCGATATTCGGTAGATGAAATGCGCTGTTTTGAAAGATATTTTGAATCAATCAATTTATATGTGCCATATTTCCCTGAGGTTGAATAATACAAGGAAACATCTGTTGGCTTATCCATATTGAATGTTATCACAATATTCTGCCCTTCCTGCCGTGCATCAACATTGGTGACGGTTTGGGCATGCAACAGGGTGCAGGGCAGTAAAAGCAATATGTATAATAGTATCCGTTTCATAGTCTTTATTTAAGTTTCCACATTCGCCAATCGCTTTGAATACTTGCCGACGGCGTAACAGTAGGTGTTTGGAGTTTACCCGAAACCACTGTTTGTTTTTTTACATTGTCGCGTATGTAATCGCCAAGAATGCCGTAGGTCACGTTGCCCTGTGTCTCTTTGAGTTTTTTCAGCAAATAATAGGTGAACATTCCGTGGCGTTCGTTGTCGTTTGCCGTGGCGGTTTCGTCGCCTTGCGAAGCTGAGAACACCACCATATTCCCTTGCGGAGAACCAGATTTTGTTTTTATGGCAACGCCACGGGCGGCAACCAACATATCGCCCTCGCGTTTTGCTCCACTGAAACAGGCATCCAAAAATACCGTAACGTGCTGGTTTGCCTTGCCCAACTCACTGTAGAGCAAATCCAGCTTGTAACCAGTGGAAACATCGGTGCCGTAGCCATCAACAGGCAACAAATACGCCGAATGGTTCGCCTCGTCGGGAATGCCGTGTCCCGCATAGTAGAAAATGATTTTCGCATCGGAATAAACTTCCATTATATCTTTAAGCCATTTCACTTCCGCACGAATGTTGTTGAGCGTGGCGTCGGGCGCGTAGTGTATGTTCTGCGACGGCACGCCAAGCGTCTTTTCACAGTATTCCTTAAAAATACGGCTGTCGTTCAAGGCATAGGGCACTGGCGAAACCGATTTATAATTCTCGTTTCCAACAACTACCACAAATGTCTTGTCGTTTTTGGCGAATGTAACAGGAATATCCACGTCAACATCGCTGTAGAAACTGCCTTTTTCTATTGCTTGCTTCTGCTCCTCGTGTCCTTTCACGTTCACCACCACGTTGCTTCCTATGGTTTGCCCGAATTTAAGGTTCACTGTCTCGTCCTTGGCGAACTTTCCGTGTTTTTCGGAAAGTTGAATGGTGATAGGCAAATCCGTGGCGGTGTAATTATTATTTGCAATAAACTGATATTCAATAATTTGTTTCTTTCCCGATGGAATGGTTGTAAATGTCTGCGTTTCATTTCCCGAAGTGCAAAATACGCCTGAGTTCTTGCTTGGAAACGTAATGTTCACCGACACGTTTTCAGCTAAGCCGTAGCCAGTGTTCTGCACCATAACTTGCAATGTGAACGGAGCACGTTTTGTAAGCAAACCGTCGTTTCCACCCGTAACTTGGTAACTTGCCACTTCAACAAACGGATTTTCGAACGCCCGCGTACCTACTTGTATTAGGGCATTTGTGCCGAATCCGTTCGGTTCGTCAATCAGCACGGTAAACGTAACCGTGCCTGTAGCAGTGTTCATTGTGGCTGAAATGGGAATTTCAACCCAAATGCTTTCGTTCGGCTTAATCACAGACAACTGTTTTCCGCTGTAGGTCAAGCCCTGTGTAGTTCCCGTAGCCGACGAGATTTTAGCCACACAACCGTATCCATCGCCCATGCCGCTGTTTTTCACCTGCAAGCGAATTTTGCATTGCTCGTTTGCATTGATAAAACCATTTTTGTCCTCGTCAATAAACTGCACAGAGCCGTCAACTACGTCCAACACGGGTGGCACAATCTGTTTCACTATATGGAAACTTTTCGGTGCCGAATAATTGCCTTGTGCAAGGGCAATGCCGCACAACGCAACGATAGAACAGAGGCAACAAATTAGTTTTTTCATGCTTCACTAATTTTTGTCTTTGCCGACTCCCAAGCAAAATTGATTACTGCTAAAAATAAAAAAGCGTGGAATCGTACCTGTTACTCGTTCCACATCTCGAGGCTCTCGCATTGCCCTACAGTCAAGAACGAGCAACGCTGAACCCACGCCGATATGTAAATGGCACGAGCGTACCATATACTACATACCCTATGGGCATCCACCGTTGCTTTGCTTTTTGGACTGTAGAACAAATCTACTATAGCCTAACATCGTTAAAGAATTTGCGAGATTCCGAGATGTTAAAACAAAGCGTCAGATAAACGCCTTTATATGTCCAAGCCCACCCAACCGCATTCAGAAAATGCTTCAACGTGAACTTTGGGTAAAAATAGAAAAAAGTTTTGGAAAACAGAATAGTTTTTCCATAGATTATTGAAAAGAGGATTTTTATTTTGTATATTTGCATTGTCTAAAAAGTTAGACTATCCGGGTAAGTTTCCCGAGAGGGCAAGCCGAATACGTCACTACCCATTTAAAAGCCACAATATTTGTGGCTTTTTTATTTTCAGCGGAAAGTGTTCATCAACATTTTCAAGAACCCCTTACTCAATGCAATATTTCGTGTGGCAGAAAAAGAAATCCCCTTGTTAAAAATAAGAACCTCCAATGCAACGTCTGATTGCCCAAAATACCATCTAACATCTCTTGCAAGATGACGCAAGTTATAATCTATAGTAATATTAAGCAACACTCTATTGGTCTGTCCGATAGATTCTTGTAAACGGTTCCCTACCGAATTTTTGCCACTAATTGTTTTCAAATCAAATAGTTTGTAAACGCCTTTTCTCACAAATATAAAATCGGCAGAACGAGTGGTTTTCGGGTTGGGCAGAATATAAACAGTGTAGCCAAATGCTATTGCCTTACGTGCCGCATTAAGTTGTTTGTCGTAGTCATTGCCATCCTCGCCGCCCACGGCATAAATGTCCGTTTCAATCAGATGAAAATCGGCAAAAGATGCAATTAATTTTAGTTGCTTTATAAAATCGACACCCTGCAAAACATGCAATTTGTCAAGCTCGGCGGCAATATCATCATTCTTTGGCTTACCTTTTTTCATATATTTATTTTTGTGGTGCTATGACTAAAGATTCCTTCTACTGGCGGTAATGCAGTACGAACGAAAAAGTCAATCTTATTTTCTGTTTGAGTAACACGTTGTTCTAGTCGTTCTATTCGTTGATTTACGGAATAGCCCTTGAGCAAATAGTCTTTCAAAATTTTTAACGCCCATTGACGAAACAAAATGCCTTGCTTGCTATTTACCCGAAATCCAACAGAAATAATCATATCAAGATTGTAGTATGGTATTTCGCGAACAATCTTTCTTTTTCCCTCTAATCGAACTTGTGCAATTTTTGCACAGGTTGCTGATTCAGACAACTCATCAACAGCATATATATTCTTTATATGCCGCACAATTGACGTTCTATCCGTTCTAAACAATTCCGCCATCTGCGATTGGGAGAGCCAGACGGTTTCCTCGTTCATACGAACTTCCAAACGGATTGTGTCATCGGGATTGTAAAGGACAATTTCGCCACTTTGTGGTGCAAGTTGCTGTACAGCAATGTCTTTCTTCATTTTTTCATATTTTTAATTAACGGCTTAGTTCACCAACGCATTTATAAAATGCCTTGGCGAAAACTTTGTACAAAAATAATGTTTTATTATTAAATTTTAATACATTTGAATTCCAATATAAATGTTTAAAATTCTCTACAATGAAACACATTACTGCTTTATTATCAATCGCTCTCGGAACGATGCTATTTTTTTCGTGCAAAAACAACACATCTGCTCAGAACGAACAAACAGATTGTCAGAATTTTAAGTTGGGAACTGGTGTAAACGTCAGTCACTGGCTTTCGCAATCGGACCGTCGTGGCGAAGAACGTGCAAAACAAATCACCAAAGCCGATTTTGACTCCATTGCCTCAATGGGTTTTGAACACGTACGTCTGCCAATAGACGAAGTTCAGTTTTACGATGAAAATCTGAACCGTGACGAAGAAGCGTTCGCTCTGCTAAAAAATGCCATAGACTGGACTTTGGAAAACAATATGAACATAATTGTTGACCTACACATTACTCGTGCACACTACTTCCTTACGGTTGAAGAAAACACGCTTTTCACAAAAACTGAAGCTCAAGACCACATGGTGGCAATTTGGAAAGACTTACAGAAATTCTTGAAATCGTACCCTACCGACAGAGTTGCTTACGAACTTTTGAACGAAGCCGTTGCTCCTACACACGAAGCACTGAATAACCTTGAAGCACGACTGATTTCAGCCATCCGAGAAGAAGAGCCCAACCGTTTTATCATAGTTGGATCAAACTGGGCACAATCGGTTGAAACTATGCAATATCTGCAAGTTCCCGAGAACGACAAACACCTCATCATCAGTTTCCATTACTATAATCCGTTGTTTATCACACATTTCGGCGCTCCATGGACAATCTACAGCGACTGTCGCGAAAACGTAACTTACCCTGGCAACCTCATCGACACTGCATTCTTTGCCGGAAAAGACGAAAAGACAGTTCAGGAATATCGCACGCAATGTGGCGTTTGGGACAAAGAAAAATTGTTCTCACAAATTAAAAAAGCCGTTGACAGAGGTAAAGAACTGGGGTTACAAGTTTATTGCGGTGAATTTGGTGCATATCCGAATTTTGTAAATAAAGAGTCTCGTTTGAACTGGTACAAGGATATGGCAGCAATTTTCAAAGAAAACAATATCGCAAACGCTCACTGGTGCTACAAAGGCGATTTTCCTATAGTTGACGAAACACGCACACCAAACGAAATTCCAGCAATATTGTTGCACAAATAGAAACAGATTTTTATAGGTAGAGACGTGCCATGTGAGGTGAACCCCATTTCTTGGACAGATTATCGCATACAAAGATTTTTAAAATTTACAGGACTAGTTCCCAACCTTAGTTTTATTCTATCGTTGTTGTAATATTTAATATATCTGTCAAGTTTTGCGAGGAACTCTTGTTTGTTCCTAAACGAGTGCAAATATACAAATTCAGATTTAAGAGATCCGAAAAAACTCTCCATCATTGCGTTATCAAGGCAGTTCCCCTTTCTTGACATGCTCTGCACCATGTTTCTTGCTTTCAGATAAGAGGTATAAACGTAGTGTTGGTAGTGCCATCCTTGGTCGGAATGTATGACAGTGTCATTTCCCCATACGTTCTTTTGCGCCGCCTTGTATAACATAGACATCACCAGTTTCAGGTTGGGGCTTTCCGACACCGTATATGACACGACTTCGCCGTTGAACATGTCTATCATGGCCGACATGTATAGTTTCTTGTCGGCTATGTTTATTTGTGTTATGTCCGTCGCTAGTTTCCTGCCTGGCATCTCCGAGGCGAAGTTCCTTGAAAGGACATTCTCCGCCACTTTTCCGACAGTCCCTTTGTACGACCTGTATCTCCTGTGCTTCTGAACCGCCCGTATCCCGAGAACGGACATCAGTTTCCTTACCGTCTTGTGATTTGTCCCGTAGCCGAGAGAACGCATCTCCATCGTTATACGCCTGTATCCGTAGGTGTGTCCGCTTTGCTCGTAAATCTTCAGGATGGCATTTTTCTCCTCCACATGCTTCTCCCTCTCTGGATGGGAAAGGTGATAATAGTACGTCGATCTTGCTATTCCAGCCATCGGCAGCATCACCGAGAGAGGATGCTCATCTGAAAGCTTCGCTATTTCTCGCGATTTCGCAGCTCCGCCTCTCTTTTTCTCGCCTGTATCATTTCGTATGTTTTTTTTAGAAGGGCGTTCTCCGCACGCAGATACACATTCTCTGCACGGAGTTTCTCCAACTCCGTCTGTGGTTCCTTTTTCCTTGGTCTTGCCATATCTCTTCGGTTTTAATGTATCGTAGCTTCCCGTTTCCAGCACCTTCGACACCCAACGGCAAACGGAACTTCTTCCGCAGCCTTCTTCCAACGCTACTTGCTCGCAAGATAATCCTTTTACCAATACCCTTTTTACTAGACGGCATTTTTTCTCATAGGACACGACCCTGTTTCGGTTTGTCAGACCTGTCTCCCCATGACGGGCGTACTGCTTCTGCCATCTATTTATCTGACTGACGCTCACTCCCAACATTCTGCTGACTACCGTGCCATATTTCCCTTTTCTACGAAGTCTTATCGCTTTTAGCATCGTTCCTAAATCGTAATATTTTGTCATTCTCCCAAAAGTTTTTTGTCCAACTTTTGGGGTTCACCTCA
>JAGCOW010000063.1 GCA_017642535.1 Bacteroidales bacterium
AATCCGTTTCAGAATCTCCCACATAAACACATTGTTCCTTCGTTACTCCCAAGTGTTCCATTGCCTTCCAAACCATATCCGGACAGGGTTTGCGACGGATGCCGCTTGTTTCGTCTTCACCCATGGCAACGTCAATCCATTTTGAAAAATGTACTGACTGTAAAATCGAAACTTCTCGTTGCGGTTTGTTCGACACAATTGCCATTGCATAGCCCGCCATCTTTAGTTTTTCCAATAAATCCAGAATGCCTTTGTATGGTCGAGTACAATCGTTGCAATGAGCGGTATAGTGAGAACGAAAAACGGGCATTGCCTCGTCAATCAGTTTTTCGGAAAATGATTCCTTTCGTTCTTCTAATGCCGCACGAAACGCGTCAATCAGTAATTTTCGCACGCCGCAACCTACGTATTTTCGTATTTCCTCAATTGACCGTTCCCGAAGTCCAAATTGTCGCAACGTAAAATTTACGCTTTGAGCAATATCGATTAGCGAGTCCATCAGTGTTCCATCCAAGTCGAATATGATTGCTTTATATTTCATTTTTTTCAAAATTCAATGTCATTTTTAATAGTCAGAGTCATTTCTTCGCCGTTCACAGGATGGGTAAATCGAATTTCAACGGCATACAACTGTAGGCGTTTTTCTGGCTTGCCATATAATGTGTCGCCTACGATTGGACAATTCAATCCGTCAGGATGGGCGGAATGTACGCGTAGTTGGTGCGTTCTGCCTGTTTGTGGATAAAATGCCACAAGTGTCCGTCCGTTTTTTCGCTGCAATACTTCATATTGAGTTATGGCTGTTTTACCATACTCATAATCAACAACTTGTATGGGTCGCTCATCGAAATCGGGACGCAGAGGCAAGGAAATCTCGCCTTTGTCGTGTTGCACGATTCCGTCTAATAGTGCAATGTACTTTTTATGCACCTGTCTGTTCTCAAATTGTCGTTGTAAATTTCGGCACACGTCCACGTTTTTTGCAATAATCAATAATCCCGAAGTTGCCATATCCAAACGATGAACAACATAAACGTCACCATATTTTTTCTTTGCCCAGCCATACACCGACGGTTGTGGTATATTTCCGGGAACCGACAAAACATTAGTTGGTTTGTCAACCACGAGCAAACTCTCGTCTTCATAGACAATCTGAATCATTCCGTCTAAATCATACGATTCCGAAAAACGATTTTCCTCAACATCAAGACCTTGTAACATAAAATTCAATATCGGTTCGCATTTTTGCTTGCAGGCAGTGTAAAAACTTCCCTGACGACGAATATGGTCTTTGGGTGAACGTCCCCACCAAAATTCCGCCATCGCAATTGGCTGAAGATGATTACGATACGCATATTGTAACAATCGTGGAGCAGCACATTCTCCAGCTCCGGCTGGCGGCATTGTTTCGCCAAAAATTTCCGACGCACCCTTGGATTCTCCTTTGGCATTTAAGAAAATGAAATGCTCAAAAATCTTTCGTTGTAACTCGTGCGACATTGTTTTTCGCTGTTGCGACAAAGATTCTATCTCGCTGTTGATTGTATCACGTTGATTTTGAATTTGTTGTAATTTTTCTTGCAGAGTGCGTTGCAAACGTTTCAGTTCCGCTTTTTGAAATTGACTTTCTCGAATTAAATCTTGCAATTCTTGTTCGGAGAGTGTGGTCTTCCTTTTTTCGTCACGTTCCGCTTTTGCCGCACGAAGCCGTTGTCTCTCAGCGTCAAGCGTCGTATTGATTTCATTCTGCAATAGTTCACATTCCGAAAAAATCGCATTTTGTTCCAATTCTTCAATACGAGTGTTTATGGCAGAGATTTTTGCTTCTTCTGGTTTGAAAAATCCGTCTTCGGCAATCAAATCGTACACAGGTGGCACAAAATATTCGTGAATGTTCTTTCCCTGAATTTGCCCAGAAAATGCCGACACAAAACCGATTTCACCGTTTGGGTCTTTCACTACCAACACGCCGAACATTTTTCCTTGTTGCAGTTCTTCCGTCCAGTCTTCCCGACTTTGAATGTATTGTTGCACTTGGTTTGTCGCCATCAACGACAACAAATGCGGTTCGTAGCAAAACGGACACGTAAACTTCGTCGGTAACGGAATGGAATCAATCGGTTTATTGAACTTGTGAAACATATTTTGCAAATTTCATCGTAAAAGTACGATTTAATTGAGTTCTTCTCTATCTTTACAAACAAAAAAATGGCTTACTATCGTCTTAAATATGCAATAAACAACGGTCGTTTTCAACCATGCAGTATGGTTGATGGTATTGTTTGTTCTCACGAAACGCCGACGGCATTCCCTCAGAATTCGGGACGATTGGAGTCGTTGCTCAAACACGATAAATTGTTACAAAACGAGGATTCGTTCTTCCTCGACATTTGGACTCCCGATTCTCATGGCATAAAACCCGTATTGTTCTGGATTCATGGCGGTGCATTCGTCTCGGGCGCAAGCGGCGACGTGCATAATAATGCGGAAGAACTTGCCCGCAACGCCGATATGGTAGTTGTGAGCCCGTCGTACCGTTTGGGAATTTTAGGAACAAGTTATTTTGATGGTATTCCTCAGCAAAACTGTGGCTTTCACGACATTATAACCGCTTTGGAATGGACGAACAAGTATATTTCGCAGTTTCAAGGTGACGCAAAAACCATCACCATCGGCGGTCAATCTTCGGGAGCTTGGTATGCCATGGCTATTCATACGTCAAAAAAGCTGCAACAGTTGTTTCAAAAAACAATGTTGTTTAGTTGGCCAGGAGCAATGAAAGCCATTTCAACAGAACAAGCCGAGGTGATTTATCAACATTTCCTCAAAGAATTGCGAAAACTCACTGATGAACAGCCCACAAACGCTTCCATTGACGCGATTTTGCAAGCTCAACGCATTGTTGGTCAATACAATCATAAAAAGTATAAATTCGATGTCCCATTTCTGCCCAGCGTTGAACCTGATTTTGTTCATTCGGATTTTTACAATGCGGTTGAGAACATTGACAAAAAGATATTCCTACAATACACCAAGGACGAGTGTGGTATCTATGTGTGTCACAAACAAATACACCGACGTACCCCGCTTTTAATCACATCGTTGTTTCTCAAACGCTACTGTCCGCAAAAACCGTATAAACAGTTGCGGTCATATGTGAAAAAACTGCATAGCACGTACCGTTCGGTGGTTGCAATCACTTCACAATATCTGTTTCACAATCCGGCAAAACAGATTGCACAAAGAACGACAAATGCGATTGTCAATGAGTTTGATTTTCCGACACCCGCCAACAGAACAGGGTGTTGTCATTGTTTTGATTTGCCGCTCATTTTTGGCAACATTGATTCTTGGAAAAACAGCGATATTTTTTCGGGTTGTGACTTTGAGTCAATGAAAAAAGAATCATTGTCGTTACAGGCAAAAATCAAGGAATTTTGTCATAAATAGAACGAAATTCACTTTATTGAATTCTCACGCCGACCATTGTCATATCGTCAACCTGTTCGGAGCCAGCACGCCAAGCTTCAATTGTTGATTTTAGTCGTTTGCCGATTTCGTTCATTGGCAAGGAATCGTTTTCTATTAGGAATGCTTCAAGTCGTCTGCTCTTGTATTTTTCTCTTTCGGGATTAGTCTGGTCTTTTATACCGTCACTCATAAAGTACAGAGCATCACCTTTTTGCAATTGAATGTCAAAATCTTGGAAATCTTCCTCTATCGTGTAGTTTCCAATAGGCATACGGTCTCCTTTTATTTTGATTGTAGCACCGTTACGGACGATGATGGCAGTCTGGTTTGCCGAAGCAAATTTCATCAGTCGGGTTTCTGGGTCAATAATACCTATGGTCATATCCATACCGTCGCTGACAGAAAATTCGTCGTTCGCATTTTGAGCAAGCAATGTTTTTACCACCTTGCGCATACGATTCAGAATAACCGAAGGTTGTAATTCGTTACCAAGTAGTTCCATAGAATTGATGATATCCTTCATTGAACTGATACCCATCATACTCAGCATAGAACCGGGAACACCGTGACCCGTACAGTCGGCTTCAACGATGATTTGCAGATTTTTCTTTCGTTCCACAAAGTACCAGTCACCAGAAATGATGTGTTTTGGCTGATAATATACAAAACTATCAGGGAAAATCTTTGCAACGTCTTCACCCGTGCTGACGGCAGCTCGTTGGATACGACTCGCATAACTAATTGATTCGTGGATTTCCTTGTTAACGGCAGCAAGTTCATCTTTTTGAATATAGAATTTCTCAAGCATTTCGGCAACTTGTCCCATTTCGTCGGCTGTTTCTTTCACGGGGACTAATTCTTCCGCTGTTCCCGAAGCAAGCGAACGAGAAATTTTCTTCAACGGTCGCATCACTTTGTCACGCATAAATAGCAACAATCCACCCATTGCAACCAAACAGAGCAAGGCAAAAATGCAAAATACTGGTATCATTTTGGCAAAGTTTTCTTCCACATTGTTCTCGAAAACAGTGTTCATACTTGCCTGACGTATTTGTGTAATGTTGTCGAGATTTTTGGTGATAATGATGTTGAATCCGTTGTTTTCAAATGATTTAACATTGGCATCCGTATCTTCTGTTGAAATACCAGTATATATGGCACCAAGCGACAATCTGAAATCTTCAAGCAGTTTATTGTCAATTTCTCGTGCGAGAATCATATAACCTTTCGGAGCCAACTTGTGAGCATTGTCATGCGAAGGCGTAATGGTTGCACAGAAATACTCCATCAGACGACCGGTATTATATATGTAGAAATTCACAAGTCCCGTATCTTTGAAACATTCCTTGAAATTGTTGAAACTGAACGGGAAAAATGTAAAATCCTTGTATTTGTCTTCGATTTTAAGATATTTACGGAGTCCAACCGAGTCGTACATTGCAATCATTGATGCCGAATACATGTTGGTCATATATCCGAAGTTGTCTTCGAGCCATGCTGAATCTTTTGGATCGTAGTCACGACTTATGAATTCAACAACCTCGTCCCAAGCAGAATTGTCGCGCACGGCATTGGTGAAATTGCCCGATTTTGCCTGCCAAACTTTTTCCGACATATTTTGAAGTTCATTGCGGGTGATTTCCACAAGTTCCTTATGTTGGTGAATCTGCCATACTATGTACAAAAGAATACTGGTAACCAACACGATTGACGTCACTATGGCAACTCTCGCCATTTGTGACAATAATGATTTGAAATTTTTCATAACACTACATCTTTGAAACTTTGCAAAAGCAAATAGATACCCCAAATATAAAAATATTTTTATTGTGTTATGATTGATAGATGAGTTTTTTCAAAAAAAGACGAATTGTCTAATTCTTGATTTTCTCTGCCAACGCTTGTAACTCTTCGGAATCTGGTTTGATTTTGAGGGCTTGTTGGATAAGTTCCATCGCATCTTTTTGTTGCCCGAGTTCTATATAAATATCTGCCAAGTTGCGTAACGAGTGAAGGAACGCAGGGTCCAACTTCAATGTTTTCTGATAATATTCAATAGCGTGTTCGTTGTCGTTCAGTAATTTGTAGCAAACAGCGGTATTGTGATTTACCATCACATTTTGAGGATTGACTTCCAATGCTTTCAAATAAAATTCGATTGCTTTGTCGTATTTTTCTTGTATTCTGTAGCAATCAGCCAAACAGAATAGTGCCTCTTCGCTTTCTGGTCTGATTTTTAGTGCCGAGGAAAATGCTTCAATGGCTTTTTCTATCTCGTTACATTCGGAATAGTTTACCCCTAATGCAAATGATAATTTAAATTCTTTTCCGCTGATTTCCTGATGCTTGAGCAGACAAGCTATTGCTTCGGCATACATTTTTAGTGCGTGGAACGACACACTTAATCCATACAATGCCTTCTCGGAGTTTGGTTTTATCTCCAGTGCTTTAATAAACGATGTGATGGCTTTCTCGTGGTTTTCCTGCAAACCATAAGCAGTTCCTTGATAGTGCCAAGCAATGTGCCAATCGGGATATTCGGCAACAACTTCGTTTGCCAAGTCCAACAATTTTTGGTACTCTCGTTTTTTAGCGAGTTCAATCAGTAATCGTTCGTACGTACTTTTATCCATAATTATTTCACCGTAGATGTTTTAGCACGATTGTCAACTTTTACTTTTTTCACACGTCCTTTCTTGTATTTCGCATAATAAAGCAAGTCGCCTTGTACCGAGTATGCCTTGTAATTGCCGTGACGTTCACCGGCTTTGTATGATTCTTCCTCTTTTACAGGTCCTTCTTTGTAACGAATTATCCATTTCCCTTCGGGACGTTCACCTTTGAAATTAATGTCGCGTTCGCACACGCCCGATTCATTATAATATTGCCAATGACCTGTCATTTTCCCATTGTCATATTGACCGGCAATATTGAGTTTCCCGTTGAGGAAATATGTCTTCGATGAGCCGTGTAACTGCCCGTTGGCATAATTTTTCTCTGCCTGAATCAGACCTTTTTCGTTCCAATATGTTGCTGTACCGTGGTTTACGCCGTTTTTGTATTCAACTTTATATTTCATCTGGTCGGGATTTTCTTCGTACCAACCAGTCCACGTGCCTGTCATCAATCCTTTGTCGAAATAGCCGATGGTCATAGTTTTGCCGTTTTCGAACCATTGAGTAAATTCGCCTTGCTCGAGGTTATTTTCAAAATTTCCTTCGTGTTCTTTTTGACCGTTTTCGTAGTAGAATGTCCACGTTCCAGTTTTCATATCGTTTTGATAATCACCTTCTTTCCATACGGAACCATCGGCATAGTACCACGTCCAATGACCTGTTTTCTTGCCTGCCGAGAAGTTACCAGTATTGCCGACTTTTCCGTTGTCGTGGCGGTAATATGTCCATGTGCCGTCTTGTAAATCGTTCACGAAAGTACCTTCCATATCAAGTTTCCCGTCGGCAAGCCACCATTTTGCAGAACCATTTTTCTGGTTGTTTTTGTATTCAATGGCAGAAAGTTGTTGTGAGCCGTCTTCCGTCCAAATTTCTTGCAATCCTTCGAGGGAACCTTCTTCATAGTGATTTTTTCGGATGACATTACCGTTGCCGTTCCACGTTGTCCAATCACCGTGTTTTTTATTATTGCGGTAAAAACCTTTTTGTTGAGGTTTGCCGTTTTCAAAATAACTTTCGTATGTGCAGTCAGTCATACTGATTTTTTCTTTCACGTTGCCGTTGCCATAATATTCAATCCAGTTGCCAACTTTTTCGCCTTGGCGATAGCATCCTTGTGACTTAATTTTGTTATTTTCAAAATACGAAATCCATTCGCCTTCGCGATAGCCGTCTTTTATGCGACCTTGCGTTTTTACGCTACCATTGCTCCACGTTTCCTGATAGTTTCCGTTACCGTTTGTTACCATACAGCCGCCACGTATGTAACATTGGTTCCAGATGAGCATCGTGTCGTTTTTGTAGTATAATTCTTTTTTCAAAATACCTTGTGGATAATAGTATTTCCACGAAGAGTCTTGTTTGTTGCGTTTATAATAACCTTCGACCATTTTCTTGCCTTCGTCGTTCCATTCCGTGTAAGGACCCCATAATTCGTTGAGAACGTATGTCGCTTCCTGGATTTTTACACCATTTTTGTATATGATATTTTTCCCATTGAGACGACCACGTAAGAAATTAGATTCTTGCACCTTGTTTCCAAGCGAATCCCAATAAGTCCATAAACCTTGTTCCGTGCCATCAATCCAGGAACCTTGGCATTTTATTTTGCCGTTCTTCCAATAATACGTGGAATCTTGTGCAAACATTTGAACACCACAGAACAAAATAGTGGTTGCAAGTAGGGCGATTCTTTTCATATCTATTTATTTAAGTTTCTGAATATCAATATATTATAACTTAAAGTTAATCTTTTAAAAACTTCCACAAAGTAGTTAACTTTTTTCAATTGTGTGAAATAATGTTCATGAAGTTCTTAACACGAAATGAAACGTTTTTTTGAAAAGAGAAATCTCGCAAAATAGTTCTCTTTTCTATGAAAAAATTCTAATTTTACCGCCGCAAAGGTGGTATGATAATAGCAAAGCAAAAACGGCAGGAAAACATTGCGGAATACGTTCTCTATATGTGGCAGTTAGAGGATTTGCTCCGTGCATACAAATTCAATGTCGATGCCTTGATGCAAGGATTTCATCTGCCAGCCGACGAGCAGGCAAAAGTTCGTCAGTGGTATCAGGATTTGGCTGACGCTATGCAGGCAGAAGGTATTCATGCCAAAGGTCATCTTATGCAACTGAAGGAGTTGGTGCAAGATTTATCGACGCTTAACATTCAGATTCTTCAAATGCCAAACGAAACGAAATATAAAGAATACTTCACGGCAGCGATGCCTCATATTACCGAAATCATCAATCATTCCGACGGTTTTGTGAAAAACGAGATAGATGCTTGTTTTACAGGACTTTATGGTGTGATGTTGCTTCGTATGCAAAAGAAACCTATCAGCGAAGACACGGCTAAAGCGGTGGAAACATTCTCGCATTTGTTAGGTGCGTTGGCAGTGAAGTTCAAACAATATGAAAAAGGTGAATTAAACGTTAATTTAGAATAATGGCTATCATATCTCCGTCGATTTTGTCGGCAAATTTTGCAAATCTTCAAGCTGATATAGAAATGTTGAACAATAGTGCTGCCGATTGGTTGCACATAGATGTGATGGATGGCGTTTTTGTTCCCAACATATCATTCGGATTCCCTGTCCTGAAGGCAATTCAGCCAATTGCAAAGAAACCGTTCGATGTGCATTTGATGATAGTGAATCCTGAACGTTATGTGGAACGTTTCAAACAGGCCGGTGCATCGTTGTTGACAGTGCATTATGAAGCATGTTCGGACTTACGTCGCACGATAGAGCAAATTCGTTCGTTGGGAATGAAAGCAGGTGTCTCTATTAATCCCGAAACGCCTACACACGTGTTGAAGGAAATTATTCCGAATGTTGACTTGGTGCTTGTAATGTCGGTACATCCAGGTTTTGGCGGACAAAAGTTTATTCCCGAAAGTTTGCAAAAAATTGCAGAAGTTCGGAGAATGATTACTCAGTCAAATTCATCTGCGTTGATTGAAGTTGACGGTGGTGTCGGTTTGCAAAATGCAGCCGAGGTGATTGCAATGGGTGCTGACGCTCTTGTGGGTGGTGCTTCGGTGTTTACGTCGGAAAATCCCCAAGAAACTATCGCTAAATTAAAGAATGTGAAATAGCATTGTACGATTAAAACTTCTCTGTTATGACAAACGTGTTTCCCAAAAATTCTGAGGCAAAACGTACCGAGTTACTAAACGAGTACGAAGCGCTGATTACCAAACGTAACGAGCCAACTGCCGATTATAACGGCATTTACCAACGTTTTGTGAATCCAGTTTTAACCGATAAGCACATTCCTCTTAATTGGAAGTTTGACTTGAATTTGCAACGCAATCCTTTGTTGATTCAGCGTATTGGCGTCAATGCCGTTTTCAATGCTGGTGCGATGAAGTGGAACGGCAAATATATATTGTGTGCTCGTGTTGAAGGGTGGGATAGAAAGTCGTTTTTTGCAATTGCCGAAAGTCCTAATGGAATTGATAATTTCCGTTTTTGGAACGAACCAATACTGTTGCCAGAAACCGACGACCCTGATATCAATGTGTATGATATGCGTCTGACGAAGCATGACGATGGCTATGTGTATGGCATTTTCTGTACGGAGCGAAAAGACCCTAACGCACCTGTGGGCGACACAAGTTCTGCCGTAGCCAATGCAGGCGTGGTCCGTACCAAGGATTTGAAAACATGGGAACGTCTTCCCGACTTGATTTCTAATAGCGGTCAGCAACGGAATGTGGTGATGTTTCCGCACTTTATCAATGGGAAATATGCCTTGTACACTCGACCACAGGATGGTTTTATTGAAGTCGGCTCGGGTGGGGGAATCGGTTTTGGATATATCACCGATATGAAAAATCCTGTAATTGAAGACGAACATATTTTCAGCAACAAGCAATATCATACTATTTATGAGTTGAAGAATGGTATGGGACCAGCGCCTATCAAGACTTCACGTGGCTGGTTGAATCTTGCTCATGGCGTTCGAAACACTGCTGCCGGGCTTCGCTATGTGTTGTATATGTTTTTGACCGATTTGGAACATCCCGATAAAGTTATCGCACAACCAGGCGGTTATTTCCTTGCTCCGCAAAACGAAGAACGAATTGGTGACGTATCGAACGTTGCTTTTTCGAATGGCTGGATTGCCGATGAAGATGGAACGGTGTTCATTTATTATGCTTCATCCGACACCCGTATGCACGTTGCAGTGAGTACAATTGACCGATTAGTCGATTATTGTCTCAATACGCATGCCGATGGTTTTAGAACGGGAAAATCCGTTGAAAATATATTGGCACTTATTAAGAAAAACGAGGAGATTTAGTTCAACTTCTCTATCTGGTCTGCAATATCTTTGGCAACGTCTTGTTTGCTTTTTAATTCATAGTTCGTAACCGTTCCGTTGCGTTCTATGATAGACACTTTGTTGGTGTCGTAGCCAAATCCAGCACCTTTGTCGGCTAACGAGTTGAGTACGATGAAGTCAAAATTTTTCTTTTCGAGTTTACCTTGTGCGTTGGTAAATTCATTGTTTGTTTCAAGGGCAAATCCTACCAGGAATTGCTTCGTTTTTTTGCGTTTCCCCAATTCCTGCGCAATGTCGGGATTCGGTTTCAATTCTATCGTAAGCGATTGTTTTTCCTTGATTTTTTTGTCGTACTTGGTTACGGGAGTAAAGTCGGCTACTGCAGCACTCAAAATTGCTCCGTCCATTTTGGGAAACTGTTTTAGGCATACGTCGCACATTTCTTGTGCCGAGGTAACGTCAATACGAGTAATGTTGGGGTGTGATGTCGTTAATTGTACAGGTCCTGCCACAAGGGTGACTTGTGCACCTCGTTGTGCCAATTCTTCGGCGATGGCAAATCCCATTTTTCCCGTGGAGTGATTGCCAATAAAACGTACGGGGTCAATTGCCTCATACGTGGGACCTGCCGTTATGAGGATTTTTTTTTTTAATCGAATTTTTTGTTTCAAAGAAATTCGAGAGCCATTGTGTTATCGTTTCAGGTTCCGCCATCCTGCCTTTCCCGTCAAGCCCGCTGGCTAATTCTCCTACGGTTGGCTCAATGAATGAAACACCGTCTTTTTTCAGTGTCGCAATGTTGCGTTGGGTCGCTTTGTGAGCAAACATATCCATATCCATGGCTGGGGCGACGACCACAGGGCAACGAACCGACAAATAGCTTGTAAGCAACAAGTTGTCGGCAATGCCGTTTGCCATCTTGGCAAGAGTGTTGGCTGTACAAGGGGCAACAACAAACACGTCGGCCCACAGGCCAAGTTCCACGTGGCTGTTCCAGCTACCATCGTCGTGATGGAAAAAGTCGCAAAGAACCGTGTTCTTGCTAAGCGTGGCCATTGTCACAGGCGTTATGAACTCTTTTGCAAGAGGCGTCATAACAACTTTTACCGTAGCACCTTGTTTTACCAAAAGACGAGTGAGCATTGCCGCCTTATAAGCGGCAATGCTTCCCGTTATGCCAAGCAATATATGTTTGCCTTGTAACATTATTAGAATGTTTCTTCCGTTTCAGGATGTCTGTAATAAATCTTGTCGTCAAGAAACTCTTCGATTGCCATCAATACAGGGTTAGGCAATTTTTCATAGAATTTCGAGATTTCAATTTGCTCGTGGTTTTCAAAAGTCTCTTCAATAGAGTCGTTTGCTGAAGCAAATTCTTCCAATTTCGTGTCAAGTTCTTTCTTCAAATCTGTCTCGATTTGGTCAGCACGTTTTGCTATGATTGCAATAGACTCATAGATGTTGTTCGTGCCTTTTTCCAACGTTTGGATGTCTCTCGTAATTGTTGAAGCTGGAGCTTTTGTTTTTTTGTAATCCATTTTTATAAAATTTATTATTTAATTCGTTTTTGTATTTGCAAATATATTTTTTCTGCGTCTTTGGCCCATTGTCCGTTCGGATATTCGTCAATATACGAATGATAATCGTCAATTGCCATATCGTATCTATCCATTTTCTTTGCCTCTACGCTGTTTTCTGCCAAAAGAAACGATGACCGAAGCGTGAGGTATAACAATTCTTCGCGATATTTTGAATCTGGATATTCTTTCAGACAATTTTTGAGTGCCGTTACCGCTGCCTTGTAGTCTTCCAATGTGTAATACAGCTTACTATTATTATATGCTTTTTCTTCCAATTTGCCACGAAGTTTACCAATATACTCGTTACTTTCGGTAATATATGAACCTTGTGGAAATTTATTCAGATAGAGTTGGAACGCCTGGATTGACTTCTCCGTATATGATTGATCTAATGTAACTACGGGCGAAATGTTATAGTAACAAACGGCATCATAATAGTATGCTTGCTCTATTTGCGTGCTTGCAGGGTAGGTGAGGGCAAATCGCTCAAAATAATACGCTGCCATAAGGTAGTCGTTTTCTTCCATATAACTTTTTGCCAACAACATGGTAATATTTTCTCCTTTTTCGGTCAAACGAAGAGCTGGAAGTGCTTTTTCCAACAATTCGTAACTTTTGTAAAAGTCTTTTTCTTCGTAATATTTCACTCCAGCTTCATAAATAGCGTTATAATCATCAGATTTCAAAAGTTTCTGATACTCGCTTTGGCAGCCAACCATCGCTATTAGAGCCAATATGAACACTACGTTCCTCATACGATACAATTAACGGGCGAAAGTACAAATTGTTTTTCGGAAAAACAATTTTTTATGGTTTATTTATTTTGAATACCACAAAAACAATAAATAACTGATTAGTGCGTTTGGGATTTTGTATATATTTGCAAATAGAAAATTTTATGACAATGCGACATATTTTAGCAACGGCGGTAGCAATCTTGTTGAGTTTTTCATTGTTTGCCCAGCTCAAAGTTGATGATGACGGAAGTTTAAGTAGTGGACAATCGTATGGTGACCATTATAATGTGATAACCACGGCAGTTTCGTTTCTTACCATCACGCCCGATTCTCGTGCGGGAGCAATGGGTGACGCTGGTGCGGCAACTACATCTGACGTATGGTCTCAACATTCCAATGCTTCGAAATATGCTTTAGAGGACGATGATTTCGGCGTAGGTCTTTCATACACACCGTGGTTGTCGAATCTTGGCATAAAAGACATTAATTTGATTTATCTTGCTGGATATAAGAAACTTGACAAAAAAGAGGCAGTCGGTGCTTCACTTTGTTATTTCTCGTTGGGGGAAATTGAGGCATACGACGAGGATGGCAATAAGGCCGGCTACACTATCTCGCCTCAAGAATATTCGTTTGACGTTTCGTATTCACGCTTCTTGGCAGATAATTTCGTGATGGGTATGACGGGACGTTTTATTTATTCCAACCTTGTTCCGAGTGACGATAGATATCATGCGGGAAAGGCGGTTGCTGCCGATATTTCGGGAACGTATTTCAAGAATTTCAAGGGCTCGCTTCCTGGATTGTTGACTCTTGGTTTCAATTTCTCGAACATTGGTTCAAAAATCTCGTATTCAGAAGACAACAAGGATTTTATTCCTGCAAATATGAAATTAGGCGCTGGCTACAATGTGGAAATAGACCAATATAACAGGTTCGGCGTGTATTTCGATATAAACAAACTTTTGGTGCCTACGCCTCCGCTTTATCAAACGAACGAAACAACCAAGGCACGTGAGATGGTTGCTGGAAAAGACGACAACGTATCGGTTCCACAAGGTATATTCCAGTCGTTTGCCGACGCTCCTGGCGGTTTCAAAGAAGAAATGAAGGAATTTACGTTGGGTATTGGTGCCGAATATTGGTATAACAATCAATTTGCCGTTCGTGCAGGATATTTCAATGAAGCAGAGACCAAAGGTGATCGTAAGTATTTTACTGCTGGTGCAGGACTTCGTTTGAACGTGTTCGGTCTTGATTTTTCATATTTGATTCCTGTAAACGGAAAAAATTCTCCGTTGGCTAACACGTTCCGTTTCTCATTGGTATTCGACTTCAATAACGAAAAATAATGAAATTCAGAGTCGGACAGGGCTACGATGTTCATCAATTGGCTGAAGGTCGCAAATTCGTACTTGGCGGAGTAACCATTGAACATTCGGTTGGCATGGTTGCTCATTCCGATGGTGATGTGTTGATTCATAGCGTTTGTGACGCTTTGCTTGGTGCTGCAAGTATGCGCGATATTGGTTATCATTTTCCCGATACGAGCAATGAATTCAAAAATATCGATAGTAGAATTCTGTTGCGAAAAACGCGTGAACTTCTTGAAAAAGAGAAGTGGATAATAGAAAATATTGACGCTACAATTTGTTGCCAACGTCCAAAATTGCTTCCTCACATTCCTGCAATGTGCCAGAACCTTGCCGAAGACTTGCGAATTGATGTTGATGCGGTGTCGGTAAAGGCAACAACGACCGAGAAACTTGGATTTGTTGGTCGTGAAGAAGGCGTTGCCGTATTTGCCGTTGCTTTTATTCGGAAAAACTAAGTTTTCCACGTGCTATTTTAGGATATTCCGTACTTTGTGGTTTATTCGCTTCATTTCATTTTCTATGTCGCTTAAACACTCTGGCTTGTTGTCGCGTGGCGCTATGGCGTAATAGGTTGAAAAGCTGTATTTGTTATCTTCTATGGCGAATTTTACGGTATAAACCACTCCCACGCAATTTTGTGGTCGAGTTTCCACATACGATAATAATATGTCGTAATCCTTAAAACGTACTTCAGCGTGAAGACTGTCAACCATATAGCGACAGATGGTGTAGAACAAGTCTTCTTGATTGTAGCCGTTACAATGTACTGTAATCATCTTGGGATCTTGCCCTTGTGGCATGGCAAATGCCCAAAACGAACACGAAAAACAGAGCAATATGGCTATGAGTCGTTTCATACGAACTATTTATCGCGCACGTGCACGCGCACCGTACTTCCCGTAAAATCAAAGTTTTTACGTAACTGGTTTTCCAAATACCGTTTGTAGGAATCTTTCACATATTTGGAATTACTTCCGAAAAATACGAATGCCGGATACGGAGTAGGAAGTTGGGTAACGTATTTAATCTTGATGTTTTTCCCTTTCACCGCAGGTGGCGAGAATCTGTCGATTGCCTCCAACATGATTTCATTCAATCGTGCGGTTTGAATTCTGCGTTTGCGGTTTTCATAAACTTCACGAATTTTTTCAAGAATTTTTTGAATACGTTGTTTTTCCAGAACCGAGGTAAATATAATTGGCACATCGGTGAATGGGGCGATTTTCTTACGAAGCGCCTCTTCAAAATCGCGGGCGGTATTTGTCGTCTTGTCAATCAAATCCCATTTGTTCACGCAAATCACTACGCCTTTGTTGTTTTTTATGATTAGGTGCAGAATGTTCATATCCTGCGATTCAATGCCGTCGTTGGCATCTATCATCAGCACGCATACGTCGGCAGATTCCAATGAACGGATGGAGCGAAGAACCGAGTAAAATTCCAAGTCTTCGTTCACTTTTTCTTTCTTACGTAGTCCGGCTGTGTCGATGAAATAATAATTGTAACCGAATTTATTGAAACGGGTACCTATGGAATCTCGTGTCGTGCCGGCAACTGGCGTTACTATGTGCTGGTCTTCGCCAATCAGTGCGTTGATGAACGATGATTTTCCCACATTTGGTCGCCCAACTACGGCAACGTGGGGAATTTCTTCTGTTTCTTCTTGCTTGGGCTTGTCGGGTGGAAGTTTCGCTATCACAGCGTCAAGCAAGTCGCCTGTGCCGCTTCCCGTAGCTGACGAAATGGTGAAATATTCGCCAAGTCCTAACGAATAAAATTCCGTGGCATCGTAGAGATATTTTCCGTCGTCAACCTTGTTCACCACAAGAAAATAGGGCTTGTTGGTCTTTCTGAGCATTTCTGCTACGTTGGAATCCAAGTCGGTGATACCGCTATGAACGTCAACCATAAAAATGATGACGTCGGCTTCGTCCATTGCCAACACCACTTGTTTACGAATCTCTTCTTCAAACGCGTCGTTTGACTTTATTGTGACGCCACCCGTGTCAATCACCGTAAATTCCCGTCCGTTCCATACTCCTTCGCCATAGTTACGGTCGCGAGTAACGCCACTTTTCGAGTCGATTATGGCTTGTTTTTCCTCAACCAGTCTATTGAAAAGTGTTGATTTTCCTACGTTAGGTCGTCCAACAATTGCGATTATTCCACTCATAGTCCTAATTTTTTGCAATAATACGAAAAAGCGTTGAAAAATAATATGAACAGCCTAGTTCTTTCATTTAAAGATTCCTCATTCCGCTTTGCTCCATTCGGAAGGACGTTCGATTATGTGTATTGGGCGGGCAGACAGAAAACATCTTTTTCTCTATTAATTCGACTGCCCGCCATTATCATCCTCAAAACTCGTCTTTTCGAGCGATAGCGAGAAATCTCAAAAAAGTTTCTCAAAATGTGTCGTACAATGACGAAAATCCGTACCTTTATGGAGATTTTTACGGTATGAATGATTTTTTTACAAAAGACGTCTATACGATTCAGGACATTCAAGATTTGATTGACAATGAAGTTGAGGAATCAATTCATTTGGAATTCAAGTCGGCGGGAGCTTTGGGCAAATGGGATAGTAAAAAGGCGGAAATGACCAAGGATGTTGCTGCTTTTGCCAATGCCGACGGCGGAATTATCGTTTATGGCTTATCGGAGGCAAACCACAAGGCGAGTGCCCTATCGTTTGTTGATGGCACTGTTTATACGAAAGAATGGATCGAACAAGTGTTGAATTCTGGTATCCAACAGAAAATCAACGATATACGCATCTATCCTATTCGGAAAGGAGGAAAGGTCGAGCAGTCAATTTATGTGGTGAAAATCCCCAAAAGTTACAATACGCCTCATATGAGCAAGGATAGAAAATTTTATCGTCGCTATAATTTTGAGGCCGTCCCAATGGAAGAATATGAAATACGTGAATTGTATAATCGGAAGTGCTCGAGCAAATTGGCGGTACAAGGATATTATATAGGGAAATATCAGGAAGAACGCGATTTCAAGTCGTTTCATTTCTTTGCACAAATTGCGAATCAAGGTGCGATACCCGAAAATTCTTATAAACTGAATGTATATATTACGTGTCCCGAAATGGAAAAATTGGACGTGCTCTGGGACGACGTGGAAAATATTACGTACACAATGTTGGAAAAGAACAAGGTGAAATTGTCGGCTTTGGGCAAAATGCCGATTTACGAGGATGAATGTTTGGATATGGCTCGTTTCACCGTTCGCATTCCTACGGAAATCTATGAACAAATTATTTCGGAAATATCTTTTGACTTAGTGTTGATGTATTCGGGAGGGAAAGACGAGGCGCATATCTCCAATGATTATGTACAACAACATTTGCAGTAATTGTCATATTCCCGATAGGTTTATTCAACTTTTTTATATCTTTGCGGGCTAAAAAATGTTTGGTATGGAGAACAACGAAAATCAATTCGAATCCCGCGGAGAACGCAAACCTTTTGGTGGAAGAGGTGATGGCAAACCACGGAGAGATTGGAATTCAAGAGGACATTCGTTTCATGGAAACAGAAAACCGTTCCGTGAAAATTCTGATTTCGAACGTCCTCGTCGCTTTGAGAATGGTGAACGCAAACCATTCCGTAACTTTGATGGAGAAAACTCGGAACGACGGGAATTCAAGCCACGTCGCTTCAACGATAGACCGTATCGTAAATTCAATGATGACGAACGTCCACGTCGCTTTGACGGTGAACGTAAGCCATTTCGCAGTTTTGACGGCGAAGATTCGGAGCAACGAGAATTTAAACCACGTCGCTTCAACGATAGACCATATCGTAAATTCAACGATGACGAACGTCCACGTCGCTTTGACGGAGAACGTAAGCCATTTCGCAGTTTTGATGGTGAAAATTCTGAAAGACGGGAGTTCAAGCCACGTCGCTTCAAGCAATATCGACCATATAATAAGTTTCAAAAATCGTATGAGCGTCCCGTTGACTATACGTCAATTGACACGAATTTGATTAAACGTAATTTTGACGATGAGTGGAACGACGACGATATTGTGATAATGGACAGTGTTCCGCAGGAAGAGCCAGTTGAGGTGAATCGTCCTGCAACCGAGGCCGAAGGATATCGTTTGAACCGATTTATCTCGAATGCGGGCGTATGCTCTCGTCGTGCTGCCGATGATTTTATTGCGGCAGGAAAGATTACATTGAACGGCAAAGTCGTTACTGACTTCTCGACAAAGGTATTTCCTGGCGATGAGGTTTGTCTTGACGGAAAAAAAATGACGTCGCAAAGACGCGTGTATATTGTCTTCAATAAACCGAAAAACTGCATTTCTACTAAGTCCGACGATTTGGGAAGAAAAACGATTTTCGACTATATAAAGACTGACGTGGAGGTTAAGAACGTTGGCCGTCTTGACCGCGATACCACTGGCGTGATGTTGCTTACCAACGATGGCGACTTGATAGATAGATTGACGCATCCTCGTTATAATAAGATGAAAATCTATCACGTGTTCTTGGATAAAAACTTGTCGCCTGTCGATTTTGACGCAATTAAGGAAGGTGTTGAATTAGACCCGATTAAAAATGAGGATGGGGACGAAATCAAAGGCGGATTTATCGAAATTGATGACTTGCAATACGTTGATGGCGAGAAGAATCAGGTGGGAATTCAGATTCACTCAGGTTTGTATCACGTTGTTCGTCGTATTTTTGAAAAATTCGGTTATCAAGTTGAAAAGCTTGACCGAGTATATTTCGCTGGTTTGACGAAGAAGGATTTGCCACGTGGTCACTGGCGTTATTTGACACAAAAAGAAGTAGCAATTTTGAAACGGGGAGCATACGCATAATGGCTTTTAAATCGGGATTTGTAAATATTGTAGGAAACCCCAATGTAGGCAAATCTACATTGATGAACGAACTTGTAGGGGAGCGGTTGTCGATTGTTACGGCGAAATCGCAAACAACGCGCCATCGTATCTTAGGAATTGTGAATGGCGAAGATCACCAAATCGTGTTTTCCGACACTCCTGGTGTGCTAAAACCAGCGTATAAGTTACAAGAATCGATGTTGAAATTCTCGGAGTCTGCTTTGGTTGATGCCGATGTGATGTTGTATATAACAGACACAGAGGAAACAGCAGAGAAAAATTCCGATTTCCTTGAAAAAGTCAAGAAAATGGATCACATTCCTGTCTTATTGGTAATCAACAAGATAGACTTGATAGATCAGGAAAAACTCGTGAAACTCGTGGAATATTGGGAACAATTGTTGCCCAAAGCTGAGATAATTCCTTGTTCTGCTCTCAATAAATTCAATATTGACTATATAATGAAGCGTATCGTGGCGTTGTTGCCCGAAGGCGAGCCATACTACGATCAGGATGCGTTGACCGACAAACCGATGCGTTTCTTTGTTTCGGAAATCATTCGTGAAAAGATTTTGAAACTTTATAGCAAGGAGATACCATATTCGTGCGAAGTTGTTGTGGAGCAATACGAAGAAGCGCCAAAGAATGTGCATATTCGTGCCGTCATAAATGTTGCACGTGATTCGCAGAAAGGTATCATAATTGGCAAACAAGGTGCAGGTATCAAGCGATTGGGAATGGAAGCCCGAAAAGACATTGAGACTTTTGTGGGCAAAAGCATTTATCTTGATTTGTTTGTGAAGGTTGAAAAGGACTGGCGAAACAACGAACGCGACTTGCGTCAGTTTGGCTATATGGTACAAGACGACAAGTAATTATTGCTTGTTGTAATAGAAAAAGCTTTCTTTTTGATTTTTGTTTTGTAAAACCACAAGGATTGGTTCCGCGTAGGAATGCAATATCGCTTTGCTGTTGGTGCTGACCACAAATTGTTGGAGCAGTTTTCCTTGTAAATTATAGATATACGCTAATGAACCACTTTGCCAAAGAGGTTGCGAGCTAATGTCTTGTATGTACGTTTGGCTTTGGCTGAGTGTAATCACGATATTTTTTATCGGTGCGTCAATCAAAAATCGGGTGGCATCGTCTTGCTCCGTCTTGTTTCCGCCCCACGTGTCGTAGTAATTGTTTGATGGTGATTTTGCCAAAATTGTTGCTGTGCAAGGTTTTGTCAAAAACGAGAAGGTTCCGTTTTCGTCGGTCACACAAGAATCTACGGGAAGTTCTTCCGATTCTTCATACAAATACGTGTAACAGTTTTCAATAGGTTTCAAAGCGGAAACGACTTTGCCCGAAACGTGATATTTGGGTCCGTCGTAATCGGGGTAGCCATAAAGGGTACCGATAGCCGACAATTTTGTTGCGACAAATCGGTCAACTCTGTCGCCGAATCCTAATTGGCCGTCAGCGTTTTTGCCACAAACAAAGAATAAAACCTCTTGATTAAAATCGTTGAATGTGGCGACGTACGAAACTCCACAACCAGCATTGATTTTTTCTGCATTTTGCAATCGTTCCGACGTTGAGGTTTTCATATACACAGGTGCGTATGCCTGTTTTGTTTGTGAGTTGTTTCCTAACTGGCCGCCACTCGTTTGATAGAGATTGGGAAAACGGTTGTCGCCCCACGAAACCACATATTTTTTCCCTTTCTCAACTGTGATAGCCATAGCGTGCGAAAATCCTGCGGAAATGGCACAGACGTTTTCCAAGTAATTATTGGGCGTTTCGCCTCCAATTACTCGTTCTGCATAGTTTAACGTCTTGTAATGAATGCCGCTCTGGTCGTTGTGCGTCCCTTTGTAAGCTCCTGTGCCATAGACATATCCGTTGTTTTGAAGCAATAAACCGAAGAAAAGACCTGCATCGATTGATTGTATGTTGGAGAGGGGAGTACCCGATTTGTCAACCACGGGAACGGGATATTCGTGTATCTCGGAGTCGCCACAACCGAGCTGGTCGGCTTGATTGTCGCCCCACGCCAGTGCTTCGCCATTGTTTGTGAGAGCGAACCCATGATTTCCTCCTGCCGAAATCATGGCAATGTTCGATAGTCGTTCTGTCGAATTTGCTTTGACATAGACTGGCGTTGTTTCCGACGTAGTTTCTCCGTTTCCTAATTGTCCATAATAATTATTCCCCCAAGCCACGACTTCGCCAGTTTCCAGTAAAGCATACGCGTGCGTTTGTCCTACGGAGATGGCAGTAACGTGTTCCAAAAATTCCGTTCCTGTTTCTCCGCCCAGAACCGTATCGGGCGAAAATGCCTCGCAAATGCCGGGACACGTGGCTCCAATACCGAGTTCGCCATAAAAATTATGTCCCCACGAAAGCACATGACCGTCTGCTGTGAGAGCACAACAAAAGCTTCCTAACCCTGCGTCAACTGAAACAACGTTTGCGAGATTTTGTATGGTACAAGGTCTGATATAGGATATATCTTCGTTGGTGCGAGCCAATTGTCCGTATGAATTGTCGCCCCACGATTGAAGTGTTTGTGTGTTGCACAAGTACATGGAATATCCGTAACCACCCGAAAATACAAATTGTTGGGCAATACACGTGGTCGAAAAAACGAGCCAAAACACTATGATTTTAAAACAACGCATACGGAATCGTGTAACAGAAACCCCATTCAAAGCCGACGGAACTCAACAATCCTTGCATATTCGCTTTGGAATGCTTTAGAATCGAAGGCGTTATTGTGTAAAACGGATGTAATGTTATAGAATATTGTTTTTCAATGGAATACAAAATGTCGCACGAAAGCGAGACCGAATAGGTGAATCGTTTTACGATGTCGGCCAAAGGTTGTGTGTTCGTCATTGCTTCATTAACGATTTCTCCACTACAATGTACCAATAACAGTGCGTTGCACGCAAGTTTCGGTTCAATGGCAAAGGTGTTCGACAAATTGTAATGAAAACCTAATCCGATAGGAATAGTGATGTATTGCCACGTAAGCGATGAAATTTTATTGGTTTGTTGTTCTATTTTCTTGGGGTTTTCGCGAAGCGTATAAGTATAAGTCGAGTCAAGGACGGTGACGGCAACCGAATCGCCTTTTTCGTTGAACTTATAATATGTGAAAACCTCGGCGTATTGCCAATACCAAAGCGTGTCGGTATATTTTATGGTTGGATCATCGATGTAGGATTTGGTGTAAAATGAATTTTCCACACGATAATCTCTGAATCCGACGCCAGAGCTGAGCAAAAGGTTATTTCGCTTATAGTTCATGTCTAATTGTATGTTGAATCCTACGGCGTTGTTATTGATTTTACGTAATTTTTCGGTGTAGTTGTTGTTTTTAAAGAAATGAGCGGAATTAACCTGAATGCCTGTTCTTCCCGAGTACGAAAGACATTTTTTTTCGGTGTGCATAAAATTCGTCTCATACCGCTTCAGAATTATTGTTTCAATATGTTGTAGCGTGTCGATGACTCGTACGTTTTCATAAATGGTGTCAACCACTTTGATATGCTCATACACAGGAATCGTATCATATACGGTTACGGCCCGTTCTTGCTTCGGTTGCGTTTTTTTTATGGTGGGAATAGTCGCCTTTTTTTCTGTTATGATAATCTGATTTCCCTGAACGGTGTAAGAGTAATTTTCTCCCAAAATCGTCGCAATGCACGTGTTTATAGGCATTTCGGAAAAAGATACGGTGATGTATGGCTTTGTCTTGAAAATGTCGCTATTGTACGAAAAACGATAGTGAGAAATCTTCTCAATATCTTGTAAAATCTGTACGACCGACTTGTTTGTTGCAGAATAAGTGATAGTGTTGTTTTGTGCAACCAATGTGATTGAACAAAAGAGAGCAATCAAAAATATGAATAACTTTTTTGTCACCATTCTTTAAAAAAAGTGGGACAATGTACAAAAAAAATAGAAAATGAGACGATTATTTCCGAATGCTTACACGAACTTGTGAATCATTGTAGTCGTAATGAACTTGCGGAATGGTCAATTCAATTGTTTGCAACGTTTCTTGCAAGGTCATATCTTGGTAAGTACCAGTCAGATTGAATTGTGGTGCTTCCGTACTTGATGTCGCATACGTGAAATCACAATGATAATGTCTTGCCAAATCGGCATACACTTGAGACAGTGGCGTGTTGCTGAATTTCAGTATGCCCGTCTTCCACGATAAAAGATTCACATCGGTATTGGCTGATGCGATGAGCGTACCATTTTGCAAATCGGCTCTTTCTCCTGTTTTCAAGATTACTGATTGATTTCCGTTGGCAACGGAAACTTTTCCCGATTCCACCACAACGTAGGTTTCATCTATGGTATTTACGTGAAACGACGTTCCAAGCACCGTAATCGTCAAGTTGCTGTCAATCAAGGAGAATGGAGCTGTTTCGTTGTGGAAAATTTCACAGAAGATATTTCCTGTAGCCGAAATGGTTCTCTTGTCTTTCGGAAATTCCGAGGGATACGTTACGCTTGCACCTTGATGTAGATATATTGTAGAACCGTCGGGCAGCGTGACGTTAGAGATAGCAAGTTCGTTGTTGGTAATCGTTATGTTTTCTATCTGGTTGCGATTGAAAACTGTGAAACAGCCAATAATAATAAGTGCAACGGCGGCAACGGCACTCAATTTTTGCCATAATGCAATAGAAATGGTTTTCTTTGCCGTCTTTTTCTCAAAGTCGGCAAATGCCTTGTCACTGTTGAATTTGTTTGAATGAAGCGAATACCATAGCGAGCAAGCATCCGTAAATTCTTGCTTATTGGCGTCGCTTTCCTTCACCCAACGGAGTAACTCGGTTACTTCTTGGGAAGTCGCCTCGTGAGAAAGGTATTTGTCTATCAATTCATTCATTTTCTATTCCTTTTGCGTTAATAAGACAACTATAAATTGAAATCCCCTATGTCGTTGTTGTTTTTTTCTTTATTTTTTTGGAAATTTTTTCGGATGAGCGTAAATGCTCTTGAGATATTTGCCTCAACTGCTTTGAGACTTATTTGGAGTTCGTCGGCGATTTCTTTGTTTTTCAGACCTTCGAACTTGCTCATTTTGAGTACTTCCTGACAACGTTCCGGAAGCGTTTCAATGGCTTCTTTTAGTTGCTTTATTTGTTGCTCGTTGTCTTCTGGCTGCGTGTTACTCATTGTCTGTTCTTCCAATTCTTTGAGTTCTTTCCACGCTTCGGTTTTATATACATCGGCTAATTTGTTGCGTTTTATGAAGTTCAGACATTGATTTTTGACCGAACGGAACAAATATGCCTGCATATTTTCAATTTCGTTGATTTTATCTTTTTGTTCCCACAATTTCAAAATGACATTCTGAACAATCTCCTCCGCATCGTTCTCGTTTTGTAGAAAACCGCAGGCAAAAACGCACAAACGGGAGTAGTACGTCTTATACACTGATTGAAAGAAAGAATTCCAATCTACATTGTTTCCTCCTATGTTTCGAATGTCATTCATATATAAAAAGAAAAGACACAGAAATTCTGCATCTTTTCTTGTTGTTTACTGATTACTTGCCGGTTGTGTCGGCTGAATGTTATTCACGTCTGTCAATTTCGTTTTGTTGACAAAAGCCGCATAACCAATGCTCGTGGTCCCCGTAGGATATTCTTCCAAGAAATAATAGGTAGCTCCCCACGTATGTTCCACCATAGTATAGATTTCCACACGTGTGCCGTCGTTCATAAACACGCGTGTCGTTTTCTTGTGAGAATCTTGTGTAACCTCAATAGTACGTTCGTTCGGGTATTTGTGTCTCAACGAATCCTGATACGTTGCAAAGTCAACAACTTTTCTGACAGGTTCTTGTTGTACAACCTTTGGCTTTTCCGCCAAATTTATTGGTTTTGCAGGTTCTGGCTTCGGTTCTTCTTTTGCTACGACAGGTTCCTCAGCTTTTTGTTTCTTTTCTTTCTTTTTGGGTTCCTCTTTGGCGATAGCCGTGTTACGTTTTGTTTCTTCGCTGAAGAATTCGTCCATCAAACGCATTGTTCTGTTACCTTCGGCAACGTTGGAACTCGATGCATAAACTTGTTGTTGTAATTCAGTACGGAATATTTCCTCCACTTGTTGGTCGGTCAAAGGAACGTATGCAGGATATGTCTTTGGACCTTCTTCGTTTTCTTCAACGTGTGCAAGTTCTTGTGCAATCAATGAGTCAAGGTTTATTCCGAGCAATTCTGCCTTGGTTTCAAAACGCTCAAGTTCGGTTTTTATGTCTTCCAATTTATAATATGAATACAAGCGATGAGGTTTCAATTTTGCTGCTTCCGAGAAGAATTTGCGAGCAGCATAAAACTGTTTCTTCTCATAATACACCGTACCTTGGTTTATAAGAGCCATATAGCGTTTTTCGGCTTTGATGGAATCTTTGTGGGTTTCCGCTCCATTTTGTGCCATTTCAAGCTGTTTCTCAAACAATTCGGTGTTGACAATACGTTGTTGTATCATATAATCTATGTCAAGGTCGTAATTGAAACCTTTGTATTGCTTTTCGTAAGCAATGTAGTGGAACGTCTTGTTAAACAGATGTTTGTACTTTTCATCAGGATTGAACAAGTGATATGAAATTTCCAATGGACGATAGCAACATTGAGGCGCATTTGAAGGCAATTCAAGCATCGCCTCGAACGTCATCGTCTGAAAACCTTCTTTGGAATATGTAATCACATAATTTTTTCCGTAGGGAAGATAGATGGCATAATTACCTTTTTCGTCGGTTTTTTCTTCTTTGAATACGTAACCACGTTGTGTAACTTTTACGGTAACGCCTTCCGCAGGAGCGTTCACTGCCTTGATTTTACCATAGATTTTAAACTCGTTTTGGGCAGAAATGCCTATTGAAAGTATTGTGCCAAGTATGGCGAAAAGTAATTTCTTCATTGTTATAACTATTTGCGTGCAAATATATCCGTTTTTTTAGAGTATTAAAATGAACAACAATTCTTTTATAACAATGTTTTCAACCGATGTTGACAAAAGAAATGTGAAATTTGGGTAAAGATTTTCTCGTTTTTACTACATAGATGAAAATAAAATTTTAATTTTGCTTTAAATTTCAAAGAAAAACCATTGAGATTTTTAATGTATTATTATTGAATAAGTTGAATTTACGAAAAAATTGATATGTCAGTGAATACGTATTTTCCAAAAGATTATTCCTCTCCGTTGACTCTTCAACAGACCGAGTTGGCGATTAAATTGATAAAGGACACGTTTGAGAAAAATTTATCGGTAGGTTTATGCCTGCGTCGTGTTACTGCTCCGTTGTTTGTGTTGAAGGGGACGGGAATCAATGACGACTTGAACGGTGTGGAACGAAAAGTTACGTTTCCTGTAAAGGCGCTCAACGACAGTCAGGCGGAAGTTGTCAATTCTTTGGCAAAATGGAAACGGATGGCGTTGGCTAAATACGAAATGAAGCCAGGTTACGGTGTTCTTACCGATATGAATGCGATTCGTCCCGACGAGGATTTGGATAATATACATTCCTTATATGTAGATCAATGGGATTGGGAACGTGTGATAGCTCCCGAAGACAGAAATATGGCGTTTCTTCGTTTGATGGTGAAACGAATCTACGATGTGCTGAAACATACTGAATATGTGGTTTCCGAAGAATATCCGCAAATAAAACCGATTCTGCCAGAAAAAATCACGTTTATCACGTCGGAAGAATTGTTGCAGAAATATCCGAACTTGAACGCAAAGCAGCGTGAATATGAGATTACGAAAGAATGCGGTGCTGTATTCTTGATTGGTATTGGTGACACGCTTTCAAACGGCGAGAAACACGATGGTCGTGCTCCCGATTACGATGATTGGAGCTTGAACGGCGACATATTATTATGGAATCCCGTTTTGGAAAATTCGTTTGAAATCTCGTCAATGGGTATCCGTGTCGATAAAACTGCCATGGAATATCAGTTGAAGAAGGCAAATGCCGAGGACAGAAAGAATTTGTTGTTCCATAAGATGTTGTTAAATGGCGAATTGCCGTTGTCAATAGGTGGAGGAATTGGACAAAGCCGTTTGTGTATGTTCTTCCTACGAAAAGCTCATATTGGCGAGGTACAAAGTTCTTTGTGGGGCGACGATATTGTTTCTGAATGCAAGAAACATAATATATTCTTGATTTAAGAGAGTGCTAAGCATTGCTACATCTGCGAAGGCGAAGCTTCATCGTTTACTGAAAAAATAGCATTTACTACATTGTTGATAAAAAAACTGATTTTTTATCAACATGACTTTGCGTTGTTCTTTTGAACGCGAGGCAAGAAATCTCGTTATTTCACCGCCGAAAGAATAAAATCGTTTTTCCAAAATAAATAAATGTGCCGTTAGGCACAAAATAGTGGTAGAAACAAAATCTCCTCATTTTTTTTTGTGCCGTTAGGTACGAAACTATTTTATTTCTAAAAACGTACCTTACGGCACGTTTAATAGAAGAGATAATCGTTTTCTACCGATATGAAGTGCCTAACGGCACAATCACCTAAAAGAAATAATTCTTCGTGATAATCCTGTAGGGACGCACGCAGTGCGTCCTGTTTTACAAACTAATTCGGGGACACATTCAATGTGTCCCTACAAATCGGTGTAAATGAAAATGTAAAAATGCGTATTCTTTCGTACTTTTAATCGAACCAAGTGGAATTGTCGAAATGACGCTCAAAGGGAGAGGGAGATAAAGTGAGAGATCTGAAAATCTTTAACGCAAAAAAAATCGTGCCGATATGGTGCATTCTAAAAAAATGTCTATATTTGTCCGATATCTTAATAATTATTGTTTATGAAAAAGATTGTAAGAATTTTATCTGTTGTAGGTTTGGCTGCTTTGATGGCTGTTAACGTACAAGCTCAAAACGTAAATAACGCAAGTGGTTATGTTCAAATTTATGATGTTGCTTCGGTGAGCAATCTTCCTTTGAACGAGTATAAACAATATCACGCAGAAAATAATTTGGCTGATGTGAGCTATTTGTTCTGGTCAAGTCTTGGTAAAATGCAAGTAAAAATTGAAAACCAAACTGATGCTCCTATTTATGTAAACTGGTCAAAATCAACATTTACGGTTGAAGGTGTTGAACTTCCTATGACTCCTGTTGAAAATGATTTGGCAGAACCTCAATATTCAATGTTCCAACGCTACAAAGCAAGTGAACCTACATTGACTGATATGGATTACGAATGGCAAAAAATCACTATGGGGCGTGAGGAAAAGAAAGACGAAATCTCTGAAATTTTGTCGAAAAGTACCTATACAAAAGGTAACTATTATTTGACTCCTAACGACAAGAAACTTGACAAAGGTATTGTTCTTGACACTGCATGTGCTTCGTACGAAGAAAAACATAATGCGTTGAAAAATAAGAAAGCTACAATTTACAAAGTTGACTACACAGAAGCAACGTCACCAGTGAAATTCACTTGTAAATTGGTGATTGCAACCGACAAGGATTGTAAGAATACTACTGAAATCGTTCAGTCATTCTACGTTTCACAAGTTCTTGAAATGGATGCAAAACATTTCCGTGGCAAAAAAATCGGTCAAACACCTGAAGGATATGGCGTTTACAAATTCCCTGAAAGAAAGAGTACCGCTTTCTATATCGAAATCAATCCTCGTAACTCGGTTGAATTCAACAAACGTTTCGCAAGATAGTAATACATAAAATACAGAAAACGCCGACGGATTTTTCCATCGGCGTTTTTTATATAGGTAGGTTCCAATGAATGTTTTAGTCGTTTGTAACAAGTTCCCATATCCGTTGAAAGATGGCGGACAAATTGCCTCGTTCGCAATGATTCGCGGACTGGCTGAAGCAGGCAATTCTGTTACTGTGGCGGCTATAAATACGGCGAAACATTATTATGATGTAAAAAAAATGCCGAAACAGGTGCAGTCTTTGGCCGATTTTCGTACGGTGTTCGTCAATACCGACCTGACGGCGAAAGACGCTCTTACAAATCTGCTGTTTTCAAAACTGCCATATACGGCTACGCGCTTTATCACTGACGAATTTTCCGATTTGTTGCGACAAATCTTCCAAGAAAAACAATTCGACCTTGTGCAACTCGAAGGGTTGTATCTTTGTTCCTATATTCCGTTGATTCGCGAATATTCACAGGCAAAAATCGCGTATCGTGCTCATAATGTTGAGTTTGAAATTTGGAAACGATTGGCAAACGAGACGAAAAATATAGCCAAACGATGGTATTTGAACAATTTGGCAAAACGGGTGGAACGATTTGAAAAATCAATGCTGAATCAATATGATTTCTTGATTCCCATTACGCAACGTGACGGCGAAACGTATAATCGTATAGGAAATACCAAACCGCAATTTGTTGCCCCGACGGGTATTTTTGTGAATGATTTGCCGCAAAAAGCAATGCAACGAGAAGAACATTTGTCGCTGTTTCATTTGGGTGCCTTGGATTGGTCGCCGAATCAACAGGGCTTGTTGTGGTTCTTGGATAATTGTTGGGAACAGTTACGAAAATCGCATCCCGATTTGCAACTGTTTGTCGCTGGTAGAAATGCTCCGCAATGGTTTGTTGATAGAATACGCATTGCAGGCGTGCAGTATGTCGGCGAAGTCCCCGATGCCTACGAATTTATGTCGCAACATAGCATTATGATTGTGCCGTTATTGGCGGGTGGGGGAATGAGAATCAAGATTTTGGAAGGATTGTCGTATGGAAAAGTAATCGTTTCTACTTCGATTGGCGCAGAAGGCATTTCGGCAGAAAATGGCAAGGAAATGTGCATTGCCGATACGCCGAACGAATTCGTCTCGGCAATTCAGGCACTTATCTCGCAACCAGAAAAGATAGACTCAATTTCACGTAATGCACAAGAATTTATAACGAAACAATTTGATAATTCTCTGATTATTAAAGATTTGATTGGGTTTTATCAGAAAAGTTAAACGAAAAAGCAATGAAGATATTTGTCCTACTTTCAAGAATTCCGTGGCCTTTGGAAAAAGGCGACAAACTTCGTGCTTTCAATCAAATAAAAAGTCTTTCTCGCAATAATGAGGTATTCTTGTGTTGTTTAAATGACGACGCTTCAGCTGATAAAAACGAAGCCGTACGAAAATTGCAACCATTTTGTAATGCAATAGAAATCATTGATTTACCTAAATACAAGATTCTGTGGAATCTTTTTGTCGCTTTTCTAAAGGGATGGCCAATACAATGTGGTTATTTCTATAATTCATCGGCGCATTCCCGTATTCACAGTCTCATTCAGCGTGTGCAACCCGATATGTTGTACGGACAGTTGGTTCGTGTCGCTCCATATTTGCAGGACGAGTCGTGTAAAAAGACGATAGATTATCAGGACACGCTGTCGGTTGGAATGAAGCGTCGCGAGGAAAAAGCGTCGTGGGTCAAGCGTTGGATTTTCCATATGGAATTTCGTCGTCTGCAGCGATATGAGCGTTGTATAATGGATACGTTCGATGTAAAGACGATTATTAGTGATTCCGATCGTCAATGTATTGATCATAGCCGAAAAAATGATATTTTGGTTGTGCCGAATGGTGTTGATTTTGAACACTTTACAAAAAAGAATGTCGCAAAGAAATACGATGTGGTTTTTACGGGAAATATGGCGTATCCGCCCAATGTTGATGCGGTGGCGTTTCTATCCCGTGAAATTATGCCGATAGTGTGGAAAACTCGTCCGGAAACCACGTTGTGTATTGCAGGTGCTACGCCTGCTCCGTCGGTGAAATCGGCGGCAAATGAGAAAATAACGGTAACGGGCTGGGTTGATGATATGCGTGACGTGTATGCCCAATCGCATATTTTCATTGCTCCTATGCGAATAGGCACAGGTTTGCAAAATAAATTGTTGGAGGCAATGTCGATGGAGTTGCCTTGCATCACGTCGCCGTTGGCTAACGGTTCTTTGCGTGCAGAAAACGGGACGGAAATCTGCGTTGCTGATTCTGCGGAAACATACGCTCGTGCTATTTTGAACCTTTTGAACGATGAGCAAATGGCAGAACAAATGGCACACAATGGAAATTCTTTCGTTCACGCTCACTTTGATTGGAATGCGACAACCGAAATAGTCGAAAAGGCGATGGAGAAAATTTATAAATAATCAATTTCTTCATAGTAGAGACGTGGCACGTCTCTACAACAACCATTACGGTTTATTAATTATATCAATAATTCTTTCTTGAAATTCACCAAATACACTTTCTCGGTAGCTCGTGTGAAAGCGGTGTAGAGCCAACGGACAAATTCCTTGTCAACCATTTCGTCGGTGAAAAATCCATGATCAATATACACGTGTTTCCATTGCCCGCCTTGTGCCTTGTGACACGTGATAGCGTAGGCGAACTTTATTTGGAGTGCGTTGTAATACGGGTCTTTTTTGATTTTTTCATACAAGGTCTTTTTATTCTTGATGTCGGCGTAATCGGCACAAACTTCGGTGTAGAGTTTGTTGCTTTGTTCGTAGGTGAGCGATGCCGACTCCGACGAAAGCGTGTCGAGAATAATTTTTACCGAAAGTTCCATGTCCTGATAATCGGGAAATTTGAGCGTAACGTCGGCAAAATCAAAACCATAGAGTGTTTCATATTTGTCAATGTTCACAATTTCAGCAATGTCGCCGTTGGCAATAAAACTGAGGTCTTTTTCCTTTTCGGTCCAATAATAATTGTTTTTTACCACCATAATGTAGTCGCCTTTGCAAATGGTGGAATCTTTCCATAGAATCATTCTCCGAATGCCGTCGTTGTAGCGGTTTGCCATTTTATTGGAACGAGTGATGACTATGGTGTCTTGTATGCCGACTTTGCTGTGCGACGATTCCAATGCGTCCAATAGCATGCTTCCATCGATGGATTCCACGTCGGGAAAGGTTTTGAGTTTGGGAAGTGAAATAGTGTCGTTATCCAACATTTTTCGAATTGTCGTCGCATTTGACAAAATTCCAGAATCTTCGGCTTGCCGAATAACGGTGCGTAGCGTGGCGTATGCCGGTGTCTTGAAGAAATTCGTCTCAATATAGTTTGCATCCAATGCAGGCGAATTGGGCGAACCAATGGGCGGCAATTGGGCAGTGTCGCCAATCAGAATGAGTTTACATTTGTGCTCGTTGAAAATGAATCGAAACAAGTCGTTGATGACGGAGCCGGAACCAAAAATCGTGCTTTCGGAGGTGGAATCCGACAACATTGACGCTTCATCGACGATATACACTACATTTTGTGCGGCATTGAAATTCATTCCAAATTTCTGAATGCCGTCTTGCACATTACGTTGCCGATAAATTTTTTTATGAATGGTGAATGCCGGCTTGGAGGTATAGTTTGACAACACTTTTGCCGCACGCCCCGTAGGTGCCATCAGTGAATAATTCAATCCCAATTCTTGCAGAGAATCAATCACGGCTTTTATGAGCGTAGTTTTCCCTGTTCCCGCGAAACCGTTTATTATGAACACTTCGGCATCGGTGGCAAGAAATTTTGCCAATTCGTTGAAGACGTTCTGTTGGTCTTGGGTCGGCTCAAACGCAAAGTGTGCACGTATTTTTTTCGCTATAAAGTCGTAAAGCATCGATTTGAAAAATTATTTTGGTAATAGTAGCAATAAAAAGCATAAAAAGTCGTATGTTTGTGTGCGAAATTTTTACAAAATATAAACTATACAAAAATGAACAAAGGATTAAAACTCGGCATTGAAATCGGATTGGGTGTACTAATCGTGTTGTTAGCGTATGCTGTGTATCATACGGTGAACAGAGATATTACGTTCGGTGATGAAAAGAAAGTTCGTCAGGAAGCAGTTATTACTAAACTGTTGGATGCGAGAGAATTACAATATGCATACGAGGCAAAATACAGCAAGTATGCTGACAATTGGGCAGAATTGATTCGTTTTGCAAAAGAAGATTCGTTGGAATTCACCAAAACAATCGGTGATATTGAAGACTCAGTAGAAGTTGCCGAAGGACGTGCTTGGCAAGAAAAAGTTAAAATTCCAGCTTTTGAAAAATTAATGCAAGATTCCGTTTTGTCGGAGAATTTCAATTTGGATGAGATAAGCAAAGTACCTGGCAAAGATGTTGAATTTGAGATTGCAGCTGGCAATATTGTTTCGGCAGGAACAAAAATCCCGACATTCCAAATGGGCGTGCTTTGGGACGTGCTTTTGAGCGATTTGGACCGTCAATTGGTGATTAATGCGAAGGAATATTCTCGTAAGACAAGTGGTTACGAGGGTTTACGAATAGGAAAAATCGACGAAGTTTCAACCGAAGGTAACTGGCAATAATCTATGCAAGACATAACCTACGTTTCGGAAAACTATTCAAGTAGTAAATCGAAAGATTACAGATTATCCATTTCGGTACGTCGAGATGGATTTTCTTTTTTGCTTGTTCACAAACGCACGCAGGAGGTTATGGCATACGCCTACAATATTGTTCCGCCAGCAAGTCGTAATACGGAATTTAAGAAATTTTTGAATCAGAAGATTTTTCAAGAAACATTCGGAGCCGTTACCATTATTATAGTTTTGCCAAATTTTACTTTGGTTCCGAAGAAATTTTACGACGATACATTATTACAAGATTATTCGCAACTAAATTTCGAGAAATCGGATTCTGAATCAGTCATAACATACGAATCGTTCAATACCGACGCGATTGTATTGTTTCCTATCGACAATACTATCTGGGCTTTGTGTCGTACGGCGTTTCGCAACCAAGAAATGGTTTCCTACGTGCCTCAAGTGGCTCCGATGATAGAAAGTGGTGTGAAAAAACGTGATGAGAAATTGATGATTTCGGTAGAAAACGATTTCTTCACGGCTGTGTATGTTCGCAGTAAGGAACTTCGTTTTGCAAATACATTCTCGTTCTCTAATATCGACGATTTTACCTATTATGTGATGAATATCGTGCAACAGTTACAGTTAGACGTGTTGCAACTTCCGATAGAAATGTCGGGTAAGATAAGTCCGAAGTCGCCGTATTTTTCGGCTATACAAACGTATGTGAAGAATGTGAAGATGGCTGAAAATCCTGTGAAATCGCCACGTTTCCCATATATGTTGTTCCTCAATCATTGCAATATATCTCTATGCGAATAATCAGTGGTGATTTAAGAGGACGAATTATAAACGCTCCCAAGGATTTTGACTTGCGACCCACTACCGATAGGGCAAAAGAAGGTTTGTTCAATATTCTGAATAACGAATTTGATTTTTCGGAAATCTCTCTTTTGGATTTGTTTTCGGGTATCGGCAGCATTTCGTTTGAATCGGCTTCACGTGGTTGCACCGACATTGTAAGTGTTGAAAAAAATGCGAAACATGCTTCTTTCATAAAAAAAACAGCAAATGACTTGAAAATCAAGGGGATGAAAGTTCTTGTGTCGGAAACTCGTGATTTTTTGAAAATCGCAAATCGTGAATTTTCCGTCATTTTTGCCGATCCTCCATATAATTTGCCATGGTTACAGGATTTGCCCGATTTGATTTATGCAAGCAAGGCAGTCAACGACGATACGTTGGTGATTGTTGAACATCCTGAATCGTTTGATTTCTCGCAACATCCTCATTTTGCTCGTTTATGTAAATACGGGAAAGTGCATTTTTCGTTTTTCCGCTCAAAAAAATAATCGTGTATTGCCATGCACATATTTGCCGAATATACGTTGTGGTTGCTTCCAATTTGCGTGATAATTGGTGTAGGACTTGCGTTGTTTCTGTATTATAAGGAAACAAAGTTGAAAGATGCGCCACTCTGGTTGCGACGATTATTGATTGGGTTACGTGCATTTGCAATCTCATTCGTCTTGTTTTTGTTGCTCGGTCCATTTCTTGAAATGAAACGGCAAAAAATCGAGAAACCGACTATCGTTTTCCTACACGATAACTCGGCTTCGCTTGTACAACAAAAGGATTCGTCGTTTTATCAGACGAAATATAAGGAAAGCTACCAACGCATTATTTCCGAGTTACAAAATGCGTATCAAGTTGCCACATATACATTTGGTGCCGACGTAATTGCGAGTGATTCATTGACCTATACGGAACAGGAAACGAACATTTCTGGTGCGTTGCAAGACATTTCAACTCGGTATTACAATCAAAACATTGGTGCCGTGATTCTTGCGTCCGACGGTATTTACAACAAGGGAGAAAATCCCAAATATGCCATAAAGGATTTTCCGTCGGCTATGCCTATTTATACGATAGCGTTGGGCGACACGGTGCAAGAATGTGATAATGTCATTGCCAAAGTGCTTCATAATCAGATTGCTTTCCGAGGTAATCCGTTTGCCATAAAAGTTTCGGTGGAATCACACGCACTGAAGGGCAACGTGTCGAAATTGAGAATCCTTGACGGAAAAACTGTCGTGTTCGAGACCTCTGTTCGTTCCGAACAAGAACATACCTATAAGACTATTGACTGCAAAATACAAGCGTCGGAAATTGGGCAAAAAATATATACGGTTGAAATAGAACACTTTGACCAGGAAATTAGTGAGAAAAATAATTCCTACACATTTGCTGTCGATGTGTTGGAAAGCCGTCAGAAAATTCTTCTTGTCTATGACGCAGTTCACCCCGATATTGCTGCCGTACGCCGTGCTATCGAGAATAACAAAAATTATGAATGTTCGATAGTAAAAGTCGGAAAGGATAAATTACCTCCGCTACAAGAATGTAACTGCTTGATATTGTGTGGCATGAAGGATTTCTCCGTACAAGGGAAACATATCCTTTCCGAAGCAATTCAGATTGGAATCCCGTGTTTGTTGCTGAATGTGGGCAATTCGTTACAAGCTCTGAACGAGTTGCATTTAGGTATGGAAATTTCAAATTTCAGAAATTCGTTTGATGAGGTGAAACCTCGTTTGGAATCGGATTTTTCGCTGTTTTCTTTGGATGAAGCGAGTAAGACGTTGTTGTCGCAAGCCCCGCCGTTGTTTGCTCCGTATGGTACCTATAATACAGGTGTTTTGTGTCGAACGCTCTGTTACCAACAAATAGGTTCGGTTGATACCGAACGACCGTTGATTACTTTTTCGGAAACGCAAGGTGTAAAAATCGGCTTGGTTTTGGGCGAAGGCTTGTGGCGTTGGCGTTTGTACGCACAAAAAGAACTGGGTGACTTTGAGCCATTCGATTCCTTTGTGAATAAAATGCTTGCATATTTGGCATTAACCGAAAAAAGAGAATTTTTTGTCGTTTCGGGAGAACAAATTGTATTTGATAATCAAGATGTTACTTTTTCTGCTGAATTATATGACAAAAGTTATGAAGCCGTGCCGAATCAAGAAATCACACTGGTTATAACAAATGAAAACGGCAAAGAATATCCATTTATTTTTTCAGCAAAAGACAATTTTTATGCTCTCAATGCGGGTAAGTTTCCTCTTGGAAAATATGGCTACAAAGCATCGGTTACGTATGATAACTCGGTGCTGACGAAAAAAGGTTCTTTTTTAGTGATGCCTATGCAACTTGAAGCGCAACAAACTCGGGCAAACCATTCCGTTTTATCAGATTTGTCGGAGCAAACGGGAGGAAAGATGTATTTGGCAAAGGATTGTGAGTCGATAGTGAACGATTTGCAGGAAAATAAAAACATTGTTTCGGTGGCACACTCAATTCGTAGTCGCAATTTGTTTGTAGATTTACCGTTGATATTGATAATCATATTGTTATATACTTCAGCAGAATGGTTTTTACGAAAATATTATGCAACGTATTAGTTTGAAAAATATAATTCTTTGTTTGCTGATGGTTTTGTGTTCCGTTGGTACGTCGATGGCGCAGTCATCTGTCAAAATTGGCGTTGTGAAATATTACGGCGGAGGCGATTGGTACGGCAATCCTACGTCAGTCCCCAATTTGGTGAAATTTTGCAACGAAAATCTTAAGATGAATGCGGAAACGGGTACCGTTGAGGTAGGAAGTCCTGATATATATAATTTTGCGATGGTGCATCTGACTGGTCACGGAAATGTCGTGTTTTCAAATGCTGACGTGAAAAATCTTCGAGAATATCTTCTTTCTGGAGGTTTTTTGCATATAGATGATAATTACGGGCTTGACAAATACATTCGGCGAGAAATGAAAAAAGTTTTTCCCGATGTTGATTTTGTTGAATTGCCGTCAAATCATCCTATCTACAATCAGCAGTATTCTTTCCCGAAAGGACTACCCAAAATACACGAACATGACGGCAAGCCGGCGCAAGGTTTCGGCTTGATTGTCGATGGTCGTTTGGTTTGCTTCTATACTTATGAGTGCGATTTAGGCGATGGTTGGGAAAATCCCGAAGTCCATTCCGACACACAGGAAATTCATCAAACGGCATTACAAATGGGTGCCAATATCGTACAATATATTTGTACGCACTAATAAGCTCCGCTTTCTCGTGCAGCACACACAAATCGTATGTCCTGATAATCTGTGTCGGGCAGAAAAGCTTTCAGTTCACTCACAGAATCATTCGGATGTGCCGAGATAGTTTTTAGAATTCGTTGTAAAGTGTCCTCGGGAATCAAGTCGCGCACGTCGATTTCACCTTCGGCAACGAAATATTCCAAGTGTTTGCAAATAGTATTGACGGTCAATCCTCGTTCTGCTGCAATGTCGGAAATGCTATTCCCTTCGCTATAGAGTAAAAACGAGATTTCTTTAGTAGAATATTTTTTCTCGTCGTACTTCGTCTGCTTTTTCTTCGCCTTCTTTTTCTCTTCGGCTTTTTTCAAGAACATTTTTCGCCGTGCTTCCAAATCCACGGGAACGTCAAGGTTTTCTTTGTTGAGTTGTTTTCCCGATATTGCCGACTCCAACATTCGCAGACATTTTTTTATTTTTATTTCTTGATTGAAAAATGTGAGTTCAAGCGACTGTAAATCAGCAATATATTGTTTCGTTTTTGAAACTGTCGAGGCCTTGCCGACAATGTCGTAAATGCCTTCGGAAATTTCCTCAAACAAAGGAGCAAAATAGGTAACCGACGCTTCTATTCTTTGTTGTAATAATTTGTTATTATGCTGATTGATAATGAATTGCAGCTGTATTGAAAATTTCTGTGCCGTTTCAACAATGGTGTCCACTTTGGGCGTCAGTTGTTCTATGTCAGCTTTGAAAAGATGTTTCGACGAACGTTCGTCTTCTGCCACGTCGTAGTCGGAAAGATGTTCGGAAAATTCATCCTTGAGATTTGAAAAGTCAAAGGTCGAAAGCGTTGTTTGTTCTATATATTTTTGAAATTCAACGGCATAAATGCGTTCAATTTCGTCGCCATCTTTTTTATCGTTTGTAAAGTCAATCACTCGTTTGTCTTGTTCGGGGAAATCATCCACAATCGGTTCCGAAAGCACCAGCCCATCAAGTGATTCAAGTCGCGAAAGTGCCACGTAAATCTGTCCGGGAGCAAATGCTTCTGACACGTCGATGATTGCCCGTTTGAAAGTAAGGCCTTGACTTTTGTGTACCGTGACGGCCCATGCCAACTTTATGGGATATGCGGTGAACGTGCCCAATGTTTCTTTGTTGATTTGACCTGTTTCTTTGTCCAACGTGTACCTGACGTTTTCCCACGTGTATTTGTCAACTGTCACGATTTGTCCCGTTTCGGGGAAAATCACCGATATTTCATTGCCTTCGAGTTTGTATATTTCTCCGATTTTTCCGTTGTAATAATGTTCTCCCTGAAAAAAGTCATTTTTGATGAACATTATTTGTGCCCCTTCTTTCAATTCCATCTCAAGATTGAGTGGATATAGGTTTTCGGGGAATGTGCCTGTTATTTCTGCAGAATAGAACTCAGAACGGGTTTTTAGTTTTCGCAGTTTGCTGTCGTTTATCGCCTCGGCTTTCTTGTTGTGCGTAGTAATGAAAATATAAGGCTTTTTCCGTGGTGGTTCAAAGTTTGGTATGTAATGTTTGTTGAGCTCGTTTATGTCTTTTTGTACAAACTTGTTGTTTCTGAGATTGTTAAGGATTTCAATAAAAAGTTTGTTGTCTTGACGATATATTTTTTCAAGTTCAAGCACTAACGGTTGCTCATTTTTCAGAACAAGTGCATCGAAAAAATACATACTGCTATAATATTGTTTCAGAAAATTCCATTCGTCATTTTTTACAACGGGCGGAAGTTGTAGCATATCGCCAATGAAAAGGACTTGTACGCCACCAAACGGTTCGTTTCTTCTTCGACGAATAGAACGAAGAGCAACGTCAATAGCATCAAGCAAATCGGCACGAAGCATACTCACTTCGTCAATCACCAACAATTCCATCTTTCGCAGAATGCTTCGTTTCCACCCCGACATTTTTGAAACTTCTTTGGGAACTTTTTTCAGTGGCAGTACGGCAAACGGAATCTCATTTTCGGAGAAATCGAGTGCAGGGGCGTAGCAGCCCGGGGGCAATTGAAACATAGAATGTATTGTTACTCCGCCCGCATTCAACGCCGCGATGCCAGTGGGTGCAACGATTACGACGCTTTTGTGCGTATGTTCCACAATGTTTTTTAGTAACGTGGTTTTTCCCGTTCCTGCTTTTCCTGTAAGGAAAATTGATTTGCTCGTTCCGTTTATGAATCGGATTACTTGGAGAGCAGCTTTGTTATCATCAAAATTCATCATGTTTTATTAATTTGGTGTGGTGCAAAGGTAAAAAAAACTATCTTTGCAAAAAAATTAAGTTGATGAATTTTATAGAAGAATTGAAGTGGAGGGGAATGCTCCACGACATAATGCCGGGAACGGAAGAACAATTACAGAAAGAAATGACGACAGCGTATGTCGGTATTGACCCAACAGCCGATTCGTTACATATAGGACATCTTTGTGGCGTGATGATGTTGCGTCACTTCCAACGTTGTGGCCACAAACCCATTGCCTTGCTTGGTGGTGCCACAGGTATGATTGGCGACCCTTCGGGCAAGTCGGCAGAACGAAATTTGCTTGACGAGGCAACGCTTAATCATAATGTAGAGTGCATTAGAAAACAGTTGGAACATTTCCTTGATTTCAACGGCAAGGAACCGAATGCGGCAGAATTGGTCAACAACTACGATTGGATGAAAGATTATACGTTCCTTGATTTTGCTCGGAATGTTGGAAAGTTGATTACCGTTAACTATATGATGGCGAAGGATTCTGTGAAAAAACGTTTCAACGGCGAATATTCCAGTGGTATGAGTTTCACGGAATTTACTTACCAATTGTTGCAAGGATATGATTTCGTTTATTTGAACAAACATAAAAACTGCAAACTCCAAATGGGCGGTTCCGACCAATGGGGTAACATTACCACGGGAACGGAGCTGATTCGTCGTATGAACGGCACCGAGGCGTTTGCGTTGACTTGTCCTTTGATTACCAAAGCCGACGGCGGTAAATTTGGCAAAACCGAAAGTGGAAATATATGGCTTGATCGTCGTTATACTTCTCCATATAAATTCTATCAATTCTGGCTGAATGTGAGTGATGACGACGCGAAGAAGTATATAAAAATCTTCACGATGATTTCGAAGGAAGAGATAGAATCGTTGATTGCAGAACACGAACAAGCTCCTCATCTGAGATTGTTGCAAAAACGTCTTGCTCAGGAAGTTACGACAATGGTTCACAGCAAGGAAGATTATGATGCAGCCGTAGAGGCGTCAAATATCTTGTTTGGAAATGCTACAAGCGATTCGCTGAAAAAACTTGATAAGGAAACATTCCTTTCAGTGTTTGAAGGCGTTCCTCTTTTCCAAGTTGCAAAATCGGAGATTGAGCAGGGAATGCCTATCTTGAATTTGTTGGCAGAAAAAACGAACATTTTTCCGAGCAAGGGCGAAGCTCGTAAAATGATTCAAGGTGGTGGCGTGAGCGTAAATAAAGCCAAGGTTGATTCTATCGATATGCAAATTACGACCAACGATATCCTCAACGGAGCATACATTTTGCTTCAACGAGGAAAGAAGAATTATTATATTGTTGAAGTGAAGTAATTGCATATTAGAGAATTTTTATACATTTGAAGAAAAAAAATATATGAAAATACATAAAGAAGGTTCCACCATCATAATTTTAGTACTTGGAGTTTTGTGTCTTTTGAATTTGTATTTAAATCAAATTCACGTTAATCCGATACTATTTTGGTCGGTATTTGCTGTTTCGGTTGTGTTCTTCCTTGCTATTGTGAGTTTTTTCAGAATGCCGAATCGTCAATTGACACAAGATGCGAACGCTTTGATAGCTCCAGCCGATGGCGAAATTGTAGTGATAGAAGACGTGGTTGAAAATGATTATCTTCATTCCGACTGCAAGCAAATTTCAATTTTTATGTCGCCGCTGAACGTGCACGTAAACCGTTATCCAATTGCAGGAACAGTGCTCGAAAGCGATCATCACGATGGTGTTAAGTTGCCTGCGTTCAATCCGAAGTCGTCAACAAAAAACGAGCGTACATCAATCTTGATGGATACCAATTGTGGCAAAATTTTATGTCGCCAAATTGCGGGTGCAGTTGCCCGAAGAATTGTTTGTTATGCCGAAGCGGGAAGTCAAGTTGAACAAAATCAGGAACTTGGATTTATAAAATTTGGCTCTCGAGTTGATTTGTTCATTCCCAAAGATTTGAAAATAGAAGTCTCGATGAACCAGAAGGTGAGAGGCGGACAGACGGTGATTGCCAGAAAATAATGAAAACGCGTGTTTCAATTATAGATTATAGCAACACGATTCCCTTTACGTATGGATTATTACGAAGTAAGCCGTTACAATCGCTTGCTTCGTTTTCGTTTGGATATCCTGCACAAGTAGCACAAATGTTGTGTTCCAACGAGGTTGACTTGTCAATAATCTCGATAGGTGCCATTCCGTCGATTCCCGATGCACAGATTATTTCCAATTATTGCATAAGTGCCTCACAACGAGTTGATTCCGTATTGTTGTGTTCCAATAAACCTTTGGATGAAGTCTCCGTGATAACGCTTGATTATCAGTCTCGTACAACCAATATTTTGGTGCAAATTTTGGCAAAATATGTGTGGAACATTACTCCAAAATTTCAAATGAGTGAATCTGGCTATGAATTGAAAGACGATTCGTCTGCAAAAATAATAATAGGGGATAGGGCATTGCAAAACGCGCACAAATTTGCTTTTGTATATGATTTGGCAAAAGAATGGTACGAGGCCTTTCATTTGCCCTTTGTTTTTGCCGCATGGGTTGCTAACAAACAGTTACCACAGAATTTTGTCGAAGAATTTAACGCAGCTTGCAAATATGGCGTAGAACACATAGATGACGCGATTGCTTCAATGCACAAAACATTTTCATTCGATATCGTTAACTATTTGTATCATAGCGTTGAATTTGAATTGTCGGAACAAAAGCGACAATCAATGGAACTGTATTTTGAAAAGGCACGCGAGATGCAGCTTTTGTAACCGCAAATGCTTTGCGAAATCAGTCTCGTAACAATAAAATTACCATTTATACCATTTCAATCAGCAAAATGTGTACCTTTGTCTTGTTTCAAATTTGAACAATAATGATAACGTTACCAGAGATTCAAGCCATAGTTTTTGATGGCAAGAAATTGAAAATCAGCAAAAAAGAAGAAGAAAAGATGAACGAAAGTTATTCTTTTCTTGAAAAGTTTGCCAAAGATAAAGTCATATATGGTATCAACACGGGATTTGGTCCTATGGCTCAATATCGTATTAACGATGCCGATTTGAATGATTTACAATATAATATTATTCGCTCACACTCTTGTGGTGCGGGAAAACCACTGCCAGAATTATACGTGCGTGCCGCTATGCTTGCCCGTTATAGGACATTTGTCTTGGGTAAGTCGGGGATTCACATTGACTGTGCGAAACAGTTGATGGAATACATCAATCGTGGCATTTATCCTTATATTCCAGAACACGGAAGCGTAGGTGCGAGTGGCGATTTGGTTCAATTGTCACAATTGGCTCTCACATTGATTGGCGAAGGTTTTGTGTTTTATAAAGGAAAAAAATGCGAAACAGCCGACGTGTTAAAGAAAGAAGGCTTGAAACCGTTGAAACTACATGGTCGCGACGGACTTTCAATTGTAAATGGCACGGCGTGTATGACAGGTATAGGTGTCGTGAATCTTACGTATTCGCAAAAGTTGCTTCGTTGGGCTATGTTGTTCTCGGTTATGATGAATGAAATAGCTTCGTCATACGATGATTTTTTGAGTCCCGAATTGAATAACATCAAATTGCACGAAGGTCAGCAGAAAGTGGCTGAATGTATGCGTGAAATCGCAAAAGACAGTAAATGTATGCGTGACCGCCAGGCAGAATTGTATAATCAGAAAACGACAAAGAAAGTTTTCTCAATGGATCAAAAGGTACAACCATATTATTCGTTGCGTTGTGTGCCTCAAATTCTTGGTCCTGTTTACGATGAACTTAAAAATGCCGAAAAAGTCATTGTAAACGAGTTCAATTCTGTTGACGACAATCCCATAGTGGATGTGGAAACGAAAAACGTGTATCACGGCGGAAACTTCCACGGTGACTACATTTCATACGAAATGGATAAATTGAAACTTGGCGTTGCTAAAATGACCATGTTGATGGAACGTCAGTTGAATTATTTGTTCCACGATAAAATCAACGGCATTTTGCCGCCATTTGTGAATCTTGGAAAATTAGGACTGAACTATGGTATGCAAGCATTGCAGTTTACGGCAACGTCAACTACGGCAGAATCGCAGACGCTTGCCAATCCAATGTCTATTCATAGCATTCCGAACAATAACGACAATCAGGATATGGTTTCCATGGGAACAAATTCCGCTTTGATTGCAAAACACGTTATTGAAAATGGTTATCAAGTCGCTGCAATTCATTGTTTGGCTTTGGTTCAGGCCGTTGATTGTCTTAAAATGCAAGATAAGCTGTCGTCGGCTACACGGGCATTCTATAATGATATTCGCAAGATTGTTCCTGCCTTTGTTGACGACAAACCCAAATATGAAGAAATAGCAACATTGATTGAATTTTTGAAAAACGCAAACATATAATGAAATACGCATTAGTAACAGGAGGGTCAAGAGGAATAGGAAGAGCTATCTGTTTGGCAATTGCCAAAGAGGGATATAGCGTGCTTATTAATTATAAGTCTAACGAACAAGCTGCTCTTGACGTAAAGAAACAAATAGAGGAGAATGGCGGTAGTGCAGAATTGTTGCCGTTCGACGTCGCAAATCCGCAATCGATTGACGAAGCAATCTTGGGCTGGCAAAACGCTCACCCCGACGATTACATTGCCGTTTTGGTCAACAATGCTGGCATTCGCGAAGATGCCGTTATGGTGTTTATGCAAGACGAACAATGGAACAGGGTGTTACGGACCAATTTGGATTCGTTCTTCTATGTGACTCGTCGTGTGCTAAAAGGTATGATTACCAAACGTAGCGGTCGTATTGTCAATGTTGCTTCGCTGTCGGGTTTGAAAGGTTTGGCGGGACAGACTAATTATTCTGCCGCTAAAGCTGGCTTGATTGGTGCTACAAAAGCATTGGCTCAAGAAATCGGTTCCCGAAAAATCACTGTGAATGCAGTGGCTCCTGGCTTCATTGCTACTGATATGACGCAGGATTTGCCTGAGGCAGAGTTGAAAAAAATGATTCCGCTTGGTCGTTTTGGCAATCCCGACGAAGTGGCCGACCTGGTCGCATTTCTCGTTTCCGACAAGGCGGCGTACATCACAGGCGAAGTGATTTCAATAAATGGTGGATTATACACGTAGTATAGATTTTTTGTATTTTTGTGAACTACTTAATATTAACTAAATAATAAAAAAGATGAAAAAAGTATTAATCTCTATTGTTGCCGTTCTTTGTGCTACGTTCAGTTTTGCACAAGAGGGTGAAATTCGTGTGCCTAATGGTTACCAAGGGTACATAGAAGAAGGTAATTTGTTCCATTTCGATGGCGAAAGTTCTATTAATCTGTCAACGACCCACGGATTCTTTTTCGGAGGACATACCTTTGCTGGTATAGGTTTGGGAGCTGAATTCAACAATAATTATGCGTTGGTTCCGTTCTTTACTTCTATTAAATATGTTGTAAGTAATAAAAAACCAGTTTCTCCATTTTTCTCAATGCGTCTTGGCTCGTATTTAGGTCATGACCAAGGTGCATACGGCGATGCGTCAGTCGGCGTGCGTTTTGCAACAACAAAAGATTTTGCACTGTCAATTATGGTTGGTGCTACATATTATGAAAAATTTGTAGGGGACGAAGTTTGGGATTCTTCCAAAGACGCATACATTCCTGGCGAAAAAGTTGACTTTTCGGGCGTAAACGTTCGTTTTGGAATAGAGTGGTAACATAAATTTTGGCCTATTGGTCAAAATGAGACCTGAAAGAGACAAGAAAATTGTCTAATGGTCAAAATGAGACCTGGATTTTTGTTTGTTGTAAAAATATTGGTCAATAAATTTCATACGATTGCGTTTTGATAAGCCATTATGGAC
>JAGCOW010000064.1 GCA_017642535.1 Bacteroidales bacterium
AAAAGTGTATGAAATACAAGATGGCGTAGAATTCTTTAAAGAAGGTATTATTAGAGAAATATCGTATTATGAATAAATAAATTTTAGTTAAGTTATGAACAAGAAAAAGAAATTCCTATTGTTGATTATTTTTTTAATAATTATTGGGGTAATCACCTTGATTTACAGAAAACCGATTCCGTATGCAAAAATCATATTTGTTGCTGAAGTTGGGCTGTTAATTCTAGTTTGTTGGAAATACGGGAAAATCTGTCCCATATGTGGAGGAGATTTAGTAGAAACGAATAGAGAAGTAATTAATTCTGTTTCATACATAAAATACGAAAGTTCTCCCTTATCTGCAAGCGATAAAAAAGAACCAGTAACTTATTTGCGGACAGATTATAACGTAACATATACATGTAGTCAATGTGGATATGAGCAAAAAAAGCGAGAGAAAAAAGACGAAAAGGCTTAAATTTAGGTCTGTAAAATAAAAGACACAGTTTATTTTACTCAACCAATATGACGAAATTCCATGATTTTCCTACTTGACGAGCGCCGTCAATAAATATCATAGAAAAAAATATACTTTACCTTTTTTCTTTTTGAATTTAGCATTCGTGTGGTAAAGAAGGCTAAATAACACCTCAGTCTATATTAGCCATATTCGCCGAAGAATTAAAGGAGTTTTATTGCAATTATCTTGTTAAAAAACATTTCTGTTAATCGTATATGAGGTAAATAAAAACAAGTAGGGTTTACATTTATTCAAAAAATAGTATATTTGTAACAATCAAAATCGTCTATAATGCTTTCGGAGCGGACAAAACATATTTTACCAATAATTCGTGATTGTCTCACAAAAGAGCCGATTACCAAAGCATGGTTGTTTGGCTCGTGTTCGCGTGGCGAAGACAAGGCGGACAGCGATGTTGATATTCTTGTGGAATACGACAAGAATGCACGGATTTCTCTTTTTGTAATTTCTAAAATTATGGTTACCATGGAGAATGCCACAGGCAGAAAGATTGATTTGGTTGAAAATGGACGATTACTGCCTTTTGCAACAGAATCAGCAGAACATGATAAAGTATTGATTTATGAGAGAGAAAGTTAGGGATAAGGACAGAATCAACCATATTGTGGAGGCAATAAATGCGATTGTGGAATATAAAGACAAGTACACGTTGCAAGAAGCACAAGCAAATCCAATAATCTATTATGGATTTGTTAAATACGTTGAAATCATAGGAGAAGCTGTGTATATGTTGAGCAAAGACTTCAAGGAATCGCACACAGAAGTCGAATGGATTGTCATTGAAAAAATGAGACATGTGTTGGTGCACGGATATTACCAAATAACTCCTGAGCAATTATGGGAAACCGTAACCATTGACATTCCTGCACTCAAACCATTTATTGAGAGCATACAAAAGACTCTTTTATAAATACCAAGGGTGTAGCATAGTTACAAAATCTTTTTCTCAAAATAATCTGTGCGGTAAAAAATGTTGAATAAAACCGCAGTCTTATTATCCATATTTGCCGACGAATTAAAGGAGTTTTATTGCAATTATCTTGTTATAAATCGTTATCTTTGTTTATTATCAGTAAAGAAATAAAACATCCATTCGCTTTTACAACGACCGCGAGGTTATAATCGTATGTTGAAAAAGCATAAATGATTATATTTGCAAAATAAAGACAACCTATGACGATAGAAGACATAAAAAATCTAATTGCAAACGACGAAAGCCGCGTGCTGGAATTGAAGAAGAGTACTGGCGAACTGGCAAAAGGTATGCAGACGCTGTGTGCATTCCTAAATGCTGATGGTGGATGGTTGTTTTTTGGCATCACGCCCAAGTTGAAGATTGTAGGACAGAATGTCACCGACAGCACACAGCGCGAGATTGCCCACGAAATCACAAAGATTGAACCTGCCATAAAGTTACCCATAGAGATAGTAGAGGTTTCGGAACGACCTGGTAATTTTGTAATTGGTCTTCATGTGGAAGCCGCTAAATTCGGCGATGCACCCTATACATACGATGGTCGCGCTTATTATAAGGTCGAAAGTACTACAGTGCTTATGCCACGCTCAATGTTCGAGGAACGTCTGCGTCGTAGTGATCCAAACCGCTTTGCTTGGGAAAGCCAAACGCCAGAATCCCTCCGTTTGGAAGATTTGGACGAAAAACAGATTCGCAATACTACCTCTTACGGTATCAGTAAAGGACGAATACCAGCATCTTCGGTCTCTGACGATACGATGACGATACTTGATAGATTCGCAATGGTGGAAAACGGAAAAATAAAAAATGCGGCAGCGGCATTGTTCTCGAAACGTCCGCAGGATTATCCGCAATTTCTGCTTCGGATGGCGCGTTTTCAAGGTAAGGAGAAACGAGAATTCATTGATAACATACGCATTCATGGCAACTTTTTTGAACTGCTTGACGCAGGTTTGTCGTTCTTCTTCAAACATCTGAACCAAAGTGGTGTGGTTAAGGGCATACGTAGGGAAGAACAGTTAGAAATTCCCATAGAAGCACTACGCGAAGCATTGATAAATGCCTTGTGTCACAGACAGATGGACTCGCCAAGTGGTAGTGTTGGAATTGCTATCTTCGACGATCGTGTTGAAATAGAAAACACTGGTCATTTACCCAACGAACTGACAGTTGAAACCATAAAACTTCTGCATCGCTCGTATCCGCAGAATCCTATAATTGCAAATGCCCTTTATATGACTGCTTATTTGGAAAGTTGGGGCACAGGTGTGAGCAGAATGATTGAATCATGCAAAATGGCTGGTGTCCCTGAACCAAAGTACGACTCCGACGGACGGTTTGTATGGATTACGTTTCCAAGACCAAACGTAAATATTTACTCTGATACTTACTCTGATACTTACTCTGATACATACTCTGATGGTTCTATACATTTGTCAGAACGACATAAAGCTATATTGGCCTATTGCATTATGCCGAGAAGCAGTAAGGAAATATTGGCGTACATACATGTGTCGTATCAGAATAAAAATATTGTGAAATTTATAAATTTCCTTGTTGAGTCAGGACTTCTTGAACGTACTCAACCTAATTCTCCCAATGCCCCTAACCAAAAATACGTTACAAGAATCAAGTTATGATTATTATGAAAACATCCATTCGCTTTTACAACGACCGCGAGGTACGGGCTGTGTGGGACGAAGAACACAACAAATGGTGGTTCTCGGCTATTGACATTGTACGTGCCATAAACAATGAAGAAGATTATGTTAAAGCGGGTAACTATTGGCGTTGGTTGAAAAAGAAATTTTCTATTGATGGCATTCAACTCGTGAGCGTCACTCACGAGTTCAAATTTGAGGCGCCAGACGGGAAAAAACGTGCAGCCGATGCACTTGACAATGATTGCGTTCAAATAGTGGCAAAACATTATCCGAACAACCGAGCCAATGCATTCTTGGATTGGTTCACCTACAGCGATAACACCATCGACGGGCAAAGTCGCAAAAAAGCATATGAACTTTGGGAAAGTCATTTGGTGGAAGATAAAAACATTGGTACAACCAAGGGGCTGCAACAAATTCATGCCTACTTGTTTGGCGGCTTGTATGACTTTGCGGGTCAAATCCGAACCAAAACCATTTCGAAAGGTGGATTCACGTTTTGCGTTGCCCAATATCTGCACCAAGCCCTGCAAACCATCAACAAAATGCCCGAAAACACTTTCGATGAGATTGTGGACAAATACGTGGAAATGAACGTGGCGCATCCTTTTATGGAAGGTAATGGCCGCTCAACACGCATTTGGCTCGATATGATTTTTAAAAAACGGCTGAAAAAAAGCATCGATTGGAGCAAAATCAATAAAAACGATTATCTCCGAGCAATGGAACTAAGTGCCACAGACAGCACTCTCATTCGCCAACTGTTGGCAGGTGCACTTACTAACAAGATTGACGACCGCGAATTATTCATGAAAGGAATTGATTATTCTTATTACTACGAAGAAAATTGATTCGGCAACTTTCTCTAAAAAGAATAGGTTTGTTCACTCACAATTTTCACAAAATTTCTGATATTCTTTCTAATCAAAAACATCATCGCATTTCATTCTATTGTTTTTATATATTTGTAGGAATTTTGTTAGGAAATATGTGGCTTGATATTTTATACATTCTGTTAGGTTTTGTGCTACTCATAAAAGGTGGCGATTTCTTAGTTGACGGAGCCGTTGCCATAGCACGTCGGGCAAACCTCTCGCCTATGGTTATCGGACTCACGATTGTTGGATTTGGAACGTCGTCGCCCGAATTGTTGGTGAGCATTCAAGCCGCACTGGGTGGCAGTTCGGGTATAGCACTCGGAAACGTGGTCGGGTCAAACATAGCAAACATAGCCCTCATTCTTGGTACGGCGGCGATTTTTCGGGCATGCGTCGTACAAAAACTCACACTGAAAGTTGACATGCCGTTTTTGCTGTTTATCTCGGCATTATTCGTGGGAATAGCAATGTCGGGAACAATCAGCCGCGTAGCCGGAATCATCGGTTTTCTGCTTTTATGCGCTTTTATCGTTTGGGAAATCAAGAACTACCCTGCCGACATACAACCTGAAGAAGAAGAAAAGGAACCAATGGCAGTATGGAAAGCTCTGATTGTCATAATTTTATCATTTGCAGCATTGGTTTATGGCTCCGACAAGTTGGTGGAAGGTGCATCGAACATTGCCCGTGCTTTGGGCGTAAGCGACAGAATCATTGGATTGACGATAGTGGCAGTCGGCACGTCGTTGCCAGAATTATTCTCGTCGGTTGCGGCCGCTCGCAAAGGACAAACCGATATGGCCATAGGTAACGTGGTGGGAAGTGCCATATTCAACATTTTGTGCGTTGTGGGAATTTCGGCAGCCATCACTCCAATACACGACACAAACATTGGATTTCTCACCGACTACATTTGTATGATTTCCCTCTCGGGCTTGCTGTGGTTTTTCCTTGCCACAAAACAAACGCTTGAACGATGGGAAGGATATGCACTTGTGGCAATTTATATTTCATATATAACATTCACTGTGTTAGCAAGTTAGATTGATTTCTGTTTGCAAATGGAATTACCTACGTCAAAAAAGGAAATGGAACGTCTGGGATGGGACTACGTCGATGTAATTATGATTACAGGCGACGCCTACATTGACCATCCTGCGTTTGGCACGGCAATTATTTCGCGTGTGTTGGAACATGCGGGATTTCGTGTCGCTGTGGTTCCACAACCGAATTGGCGTGATGATTTGCGCGATTTCAAGAAATTGGGCAAGCCCCGTCTGTTTTTTGGCGTGAATTCGGGCAGTATGGATTCCATGGTGAACCACTATACCGCCACCAAACGACTTCGTTCCAACGATGCCTACACGCCAGGCGGATTGGCTGGACAACGACCCGACTATGCTGTCACGGTGTATTCCAATATCTTGAAACAGTTGTTCCCCGATACTCCTGTAGTTCTTGGCGGTATTGAGGCATCGCTTCGCCGATTTTCGCACTATGATTATTGGTCTGATTCGTACAAAAAATCTATTTTGATTGACAGCAAAGCCGATTTGCTGGTATATGGAATGGGCGAAAAGGCCATTGTTGCCGTTGCTCAAGCTTTGCACGAAGGGAAAAACATTTCTGAAATGACAGAAATTCCTCAAACGGCATACGTTGCAAAATCACTCGGTCAATGTGCGAAACAGCCCGTAGAACTTTTTTCATACGAAGACTGTTTACACGACAAGATTCTCGATGCTAAGAATTTTCGCGTCATCGAAGAACAATCGAATTTATGTAAACCAGAGAAAATTGCACAACGATTTGGAAACGAATACGTTGTAGTCAACGAACCATATCCAACAATGTCAACCGAGGAACTTGATGCGGTATATGCGTTGCCATATTCCCGTTTGCCGCATTCCCGTTATGCGAAAAAACCACCGATTCCCGCCTATGATATGATAAAGGACTCTGTAACGATTCATCGTGGCTGTTTTGGTGCGTGCAGTTTCTGCACTATTTCAGCTCATCAGGGCAAGTTTATTGCAAGCCGAAGCGAGAAATCCATTATCGCTGAACTGGAGAAAATTGCACAATCGCCTCATTTCAAAGGACATATAACCGATTTGGGCGCGCCATCGGCAAATATGTATGGCATGCACGGCAGAGACCAGGGTTTATGCGAGAAATGCAAACGACCATCGTGTTTATTCCCGCAAAAATGTAAGAATTTGAACGACAGTCATATCCGTTTAGTTCGTTTATACGAACGTGTGGAACGGATTCCTGGAATCAAACACATAACCATCGGCAGCGGTGTTCGTTATGATTTGCTTTATGGAGCCGAAGGCGAATGGGAATATCTGTCGCAGTTGATTCGCAAACATGTGTCGGGACGGTTGAAAGTGGCACCCGAACATACAGAAGATTCCGTTCTGAAACTGATGCGAAAACCGTCGTTTGCCTTATTTGAGCAATTCAAAAAACAATTTGATGAAATCAATCAAAAATATGGCTTGCGGCAGCAGATAATTCCGTATTTCATTTCGTCGCATCCTGGTTGTAAAGCTCAGGATATGAGTAGATTGGAACAACGACTCCGTTCACTTCGTGTGATGCCCGAACAAGTGCAGGATTTTACTCCAACGCCAATGACGCTTTCAACCACAATGTTTTACACTGGCGTGAATCCATACACGTTGGAGCCAGTTTTTTCGGCAAAAACGAAAGATGAGAAAGACAAACAAAAGTCGTTTTTCTTTTGGTATAAAAAGAACGGAATGGAAAAACCGAAACAAGGAAATCCCCATCAAAGAAGTGGGAATCAGTCTTTTAGAAATCGTAATAGAAATTATTCAAAGAAGTCCTGAAACCAATAAAATACATCCATTGGTCTTGCGTATTGGCACGTTCCGAACGCTGTTTTCTATGTGAAACGCCCAATGAAATGTTCATATTCGACTTAGGATTTATCATATACGACGCCGTAAAATCTGTGTACGTTATAATATTTTGATCGGCGCCCTTCCCTATGATATTGTCGTATTCCTGAGTTCTTGTCTGATACAATTTGAAAATATCGCCTCCAAAGTTGGAATTTGCGGTATCCTTGCCATAGACAAGATATTCGTATTTCGCTTCAAAGAAGAATCGTTTCCAGTTATAGCGAAGAAACGAAACCGACTCGTAGAAATTTGCCCCACGAGGATGAGCCAATGGCTGTCCGGCGTGTGCATAATTTTGAGAATAAGTAAAATGAGAATAAATAAACGGTCTCACATAATTGACCTCCGTCTGGAAATCCAAACCTTTGATTTTTGCTATGTCGAATGTCTTGTAGCCCGCTTGTAATCCATATTTGCTACCCCACCAACCGCTATGTTTCTTGAACTCATCGAATTTGAACTCATCAAGAATGGCTTGTCCGTAGAATACGTGATTCTTCCACAGCGTAAGTTTTCCCGTCAACCCCATGAGGCAGTTGTCGGGCGAACCGATTGAAAATTCCACGGGACGAAGGAAAATGCATGGATTGATGTAATTAAATTCAAAGCCCCGATTGGTACCAAGCGTATCGTTACCCCAGTTGATTGTTTCAAAAAAAGCCACATTCAACCATTTGGTGACCGACCAATCAAGATAGTGCATCACGTTCCATTTCTTTGCGTAACGCGTATTTCCCTGATGATTATTTTCTAAATAATATTGTTGCGACCACATCATCACATATTTCAAATTCCACACATTGGTGGTAATTTTAAAATACGGATAGTTTTGAGCATTATCTGACAAAATCAAGGAACGATAGCCGTCGCCAATGAAGTTTTTCCCATGTCCCAATTGAAATCCGAAATATTTACTGGGAATGTACGACACATAACCTTCTGCATACGCATAATCAAGTCCGCCGTTTTCGCCAAATCTTTTTGCACGACTAATTCCTGGCACTGTGTTGTGACCAAGTTCCTTAATTCTATCGCGTCGGTAGTCGGTAAAGTTAGACTGAATCTCGTGGAACGCCGTGTAGAAATACACCTTGTCGGTAATATTTCCGTTTATAAAAACACCACGATCGTTAATCCAACCAAAGTGGTTGCTCGTGTCGTCGCTATGTTTTGATAATTCAAAATTGAACGTAGGATTTATGTTGAAATTAAAATCTTCGGAACGATAGCGAAGCCAGTCATTGTTGAGTAAATGACTGACGTACTTGTTCTTACATTCCTTTGTATAAAGCGTGTCAATGCTGACAATCCGAGAAACCTCCGTCATATCGTAAGGTTTCACCGAAGTGTGGAAACGATTGTCGGAGTTATATAAATATCTGTCGTAGGGCTGAAACGATGCATTCTGATGCACGGAATTATCTTGTGCGTAACTTGCAATCACAAGAAACAAAAACGAGAGAGAAAGCAGTATTTTATTGCCCGTCATGTTTGAAAATCGTTTTTATCGTTTTGAGGATTATCATTATATCTAATCCTATTGACCATGTGTCAATGTATTGCAAGTCAAGCTTCATCCATTGCTCGAATGGAATATTGTTTCGACCCGATACTTGCCAAATACAAGTAATACCTGGTTTCATCGACAAACGGCGTGTTTGCCACGGTTTGTATTTCTTCACTTCAGACGGAATCGGCGGACGCGGACCCACAACCGACATATCGCCTTTCAACACGTTGATGAATTGAGGCAACTCGTCGATACTTGTTTTTCTAATAAAATGTCCTATTCTTGTGATTCGCTTATCATTCTTTATTTTAAAAACAGGTCCTTCCTGCTCATTTTCTGCTTTCAATTCATCAAGCATCGATTCGGCATTGTCGCACATAGAACGGAATTTATACAAGGTAAATTCTCGTCCTCGCAAGCCCGATCGGGTCTGCTTAAAGAAAACAGGACCCTTTGAGTCTATTTTTATAAGAATTGCAAGAACAAGGAATATTGGCGATAATACAAGCAAAACGCAGAAGGAGAATACCTTGTCAAACACCGATTTAATAAATAAATTAAACGATTGTTTCGGAGTGTTTTGGAAGGTAAAGAACGGTGTTTCTCCCAAATAATAAATTGTGGATTTATTACTTGTCAGTTGCAAAATCTGTGATGACACTCGGAACGTAACTCCAAGTTCCAAGCAAATATACACAAGGTCGCTGACCAATTTCGTGTCAAGTGTCGGCAGACAATAGAAAAGCTCGTCTATTGGCTCGTTCAACAATCGTTCTTTTATAGAATCCACCGAATAGATAGGATAACGATCCTGCAACTTCTCTATAGCTTCAGGACTATCGGTTATAATGCCTTTTATATTGTATCCCCAGAAAGAACTTGATTCTATTTTATTGACAAAACTACTTACATGTTTGTCACCGATGATGAGAATGTTATTGGTGAATTCTCCTTTCGTTCTTTTCCTCTTTACATGTTGATACACGCAAATGATAAAAAGATAAAGAATAATCCAATTTATTGAGATGAACCAGAAAAAGAAGGTTCTATTGATGTCAAGTCGTAAAAGATAAATAAGAAAAATCAGTCCAAGAGTCCCGCAACAGAATACGAAGAAATATCGTAGTAAAATATACGAGAACGGGTTTATTCTATAGACTTTTGAAATATCGAGTCGTTTTAGAAGCAGCGGCCATAAAAAAACGAGACAAATAAGAAGAACTTTGTAATCTTTGGGAAGAATCCATGCATCGAATAAAGCATAATAGAAACCCCAAAAGACTAATACGCTCAGTATCAGCTGTATTATCGTCAATCCGCCATTAAATATTGATTTCGAGGTTGACATTTTGTTGCGTTTAGATAAAAAAAGCGGAGACAATATCATCTCCGCTTTGTAATGAATTGGTGATATTATTTAGAAATAACACGTGCCATTTCACAAACTTTGTTTGAATATCCCCATTCGTTGTCGTACCAAGAAACAACTTTAACGAAAGTAGGATCCAATTGGATACCAGCTTTAGCGTCGAAGATAGAAGTACGAGCATCGTTACGGAAGTCAGTTGAAACAACTGCATCTTCAGTGTAACCAAGGATACCTTTCAATTCGCCTTCTGAAGCAGCCTTCATAGCAGCGCAGATTTCATCGTAAGTACATTCTTTGTTCAATTCAACAGTCAAGTCAACTACAGAAACGTCAGATGCAGGAATACGCATTGACATACCAGTCAATTTACCGTTCAATTCAGGAAGAACTTTACCTACTGCTTTAGCAGCACCAGTTGATGAAGGGATGATGTTTTCAAGAATACCACGACCACCTCTCCAGTCTTTCTTAGAAGGACCGTCAACAGTTTTTTGAGTTGCAGTTGCAGCGTGAACTGTAGTCATCAAACCTCTCTTGATACCGAATTTGTCGTTCAATACTTTAGAGATAGGAGCCAAACAGTTTGTTGTACAAGATGCGTTAGAGATGATTGTTTGACCAGCATAAGTCTTGTCGTTTACACCATAAACGAACATTGGAGTTGCATCTTTTGAAGGTGCAGACATGATTACTTTCTTAGCACCAGCTTTGATGTGTGCTTCAGCAAGTTCTGCTGTTAAGAAGAAACCTGTAGATTCAACAACTACATCTACGCCAAGAGCACCCCAAGTGATAGCTGAAGGGTCTTTTTCTGCGAAGATTTGGATTTTGTTACCATCAACGATCATGAAGTTTCCTTCAACTTTGATGTCGTGGTTGAATTGACCATGTACTGAGTCATATTTTAGCATGTAAGCTAAATAGTCAGCATCCAAAAGGTCGTTGATACCTACTACTTGAATGTCTTTGCCGAAGTTCTCAACTGCAGCGCGGAACACCATACGGCCGATACGTCCGAAACCGTTAATACCAAGTTTAATTGCCATAATAAATAAATTTATAAATTATTGTTAAAACTTTTTTGACGGCGACAAATTTACATTAAAATTATAGAAATCAAAAAAGATATAGACAAATTTATTTTTTCTCTGTAGCTTCGCTTCTGCTCATCACTTTTTTGATGAATTTAACAATTCCTGAAAATAGGTTGAAAGCATTCTTTGTGGTTGATGTCGAAGTGCCTTGTTGTTTGTTTTCGTTTGCCATAATTGCTTATTTTACGTTATTAATCACTTTGTTTATTCTTTTTGTCCCGTCCTAAGCGAACGAACATTGCCATAGTACCAATTATTGTTTACACGCACATAGCCACAATAGAAATATTTGGTTCCAGGTTTTGAAAAATCGTCCGCCGTCGTGAACGAAAGCATTGCTGTGAACGTCTCTCCGTTGAAATCGACACTCTTTGCCTCAAAACCAGCTCCACTTTCCACATCAGCACCTGAGGTACTATACAAAACACCACACTCGGCATTTGCAAGCGACACATCACTTGAAACTATCCTACACGTGACCTCTGCACCATGATACGTTATGTTGCTCGCCTCACCAGTCTCAATTTCCACATCATCCTTGCAACCAGCGAACAGAAAAAAACTGCATAAAAAATAAACTATAGAGTACAGTTTCCTCATTTTTTAAAATCTTTTAACAAGCAAATATATGAATTTCTATTTTGTTTTTTGAATATAGAATGAAAATCCCGCTCTTTTTTTGTTATTTTGTTGTACAAAAAAATATGTCAGATTCGTGGAGTACATACGCCGACTGGAATCCGTGGCACGGTTGCACAAAAATCAGCACCGGCTGCAAGTATTGCTATGTGTATCGGCAAGATGAAATGTACGGCTGCGAAATCGGAAGCAACATTGCCCGAAAAACGGCTGCCTTCGATTTGCCAATAAAGCGGAAACGCGACAAATCCTATAAAATTCCTTCGGGGAAAGTCGTTTTTACCTGTTTCACTTCGGATTTTTTTCTGAAAGATGCCGACGAATGGCGACCAGAATGCTGGCGAATGATAAAAGAACGCTCTGATTGCATGTTTTTTTTCTTCACCAAACGCATCGACCGTTTTGCCGAATGTATCCCTTCCGATTGGGGTGACGGTTATCCCAACGTGTTGATTGGCTGTACGATAGAAAACCAGGAAATGGCTGATTATCGCCTGCCATTGTTCATGGCTGCTCCCATCAAACATAAAATTCTGGCGGTTGCCCCGTTGCTCGGTCCAATCAATCTTCTACCCTATCTTGACAATACGATTGAAGAAGTTTCGGTTGGCGGAGAATCGGGAGTAAACGCCCGCCCATGCCATTATGATTGGATTCTTGACATTCGCCGTCAATGTATTGAAAAAAATGTACCGTTCCGTTTCCATCAAACGGGTGCTTATTTTGTAAAAGACGGCAAAACATACCGCATCTTGCGGAAATATCAGCTTAGCCAAGCACACAAAGCAGGAATCGACGTAGGCATTGGCGGTTATTTTGCCCCCGAAAAAGCAGACACCGAAGGATGGAAGTAAAATTTATTTCTTACAGAAGAAATATTACTATTTTTGTAAGTCTAATCAACAGACATTATGATTAGCAAAAGACATTTGAAATTGGCCTTGAAATTGATAAAAAACAAACGCATTAATGGCGATTTCATCCGTTATGTCCGAAATCGAATACGTTCATTCTGTCTCAATCCTCACAAGCAAGTCGTTTTACCCTTCCCCACTGGTATTATGTTGGAACTGGGAAACAGATGCAATCTACATTGTACCATTTGTCCGCGAGAATACAAATATGGGAAACAAATGGACATAGGATTTATGTCCTTGCAAAACGCTTATCAAGTAATCGACGAACTTTATCCATATCTTGATTCCATTGGGCTTACAGGTCTCGGCGAAACGCTTCTATACCCTCAATTACTAGAAGTTGTTCAATACATAAAACGTAAAAATAAAAGCATCATCATTACCATTTCCACAAACGCCAATTTTGAAGGTTGCGTTGAAAAAATCAAACCATTGCTCCCCTATTTGGATAACGTTCAATTTTCGGTGGACGGCACTAACAATGTGTATGAGAAAATACGTCCCAATACCCATTTTAAAGATGTTGCCGACAATATCCGACAAATAGTGACTATCGGACAAAAGGAGACTATTTTTATGATTAATACAGTCATTACGCGGGAGAATTACCTCAACGTACCAAACATAATAGATTTTGCCGACCAACTTGGAATACAATATATCAACTTCAATCGCATCAATCTAGCTTCAATTCCCGAGTTACCGAGAGAAGAATACACCCAATTCTTCCATAGTACGGAATATACAAATACATTGCAGAAACTCTTCGAATTGCAAAAAACACATCCTGGTCTTACTTTTTCTGAAGAAACAAAAGGCGGAAATGGCTCATTTCAAGAATGTACGTTCGCATGGCATCATCAATATATTACTTGGGATGGTTATATGGTCCCCTGTTGCGCAAAACCATTCCCTAAAGAGATACATTTTGGTAATGTTTTTACCGACGGCGGAGTGATGAACGTATTGAACGGAAAGAAATACCTCGCTTGGCGCCGATTATGGCAAGAAAATAAAACCCCAGACTTCTGTAAAACTTGCAATAACATCTGCTTATAGATATTCGTTTGCAGATTTGACTAAATTGAATTCTTTATTTGATATTCTAAAAATGAAACACGAAATCAACCCCGACGAAACGACAAGAGCAACGGCGTTTTCCCTTTGGATGAAAGCACCGAATCCAATGGTGACGTTTTTCAAAACACTGAACGTCACGAATATAGTGAGAATCAGCAAGAAACGGAACCTGAAATTCAATATGCTTTTGGATTACTGCATAGGCAAGGCGGCGGCGGACATGCAGGAGTTTTACCTTTTGCCCATTGGCAACAAGCTGATGCAATACGACGCTCTTGCGGTCAATACAATTGTGAAAAGCAAAAATGGCGAAATTCATTCCTGCGACATTCCTTTCGACGAGAATGTGGAGCAATTTAATCGGAATTACCTTACACGTACGGCG
>JAGCOW010000065.1 GCA_017642535.1 Bacteroidales bacterium
GGGGCTGATTCCTATACACTTACAATTAAGAATAATGGAGAAATTGTATGTTCGCTTACGTTCAATGCTCAAGGTCAACTGGCAAATATAGATTTCTCAAATACAGCAAGTTACGAACTTAAATCGGATGTGTTGGCCTATCAGTTTACCGTAACAGGACTTACGGAAGGAACCTCGTATGGATACAATTTCAAAGCCCTTGACTACAACAAAATTGTGCTTAAAGAATACGAAGGTGAGTTTACCACAAAAGAAGGCATACAAACAGGTGGCGATACTCAAGGTTTCGAAGAATGTGGAACACATGACGACAAGGAAGATTTTGTTTCAACCTCAGTATCAGAGGTTTCCAACGCTTCATCGATTACAATTGCTAACCGTCAAATTCTCGTAAACGAAGAAGTTCCTGCATTCGTAGTAACCGTTTCTGGACAAAAAATTGCAAATGCAAACCTAAAAACAGGTATGTATTTTGTGGTTGTAGATGGAAAAACACTTGCTGTTTCAATACGATAATTCCCGTAGAGACGTGCCATGGCGTCTCTACAACATAATAGTTTCTAAAAGCAATCCATTCGGGTTGCTTTTTTTAGATTTTTTGTATATTTGTTACAATTACTCGTGAATTCAAATATATAAACTTATGAAAACGAACCATCTATTTACAGTATCAAAAAACTTGTTATTACTACTCTCCCTCACGTTTTTTTCTTGTTCAAATACAAAAAAGGAAAAAGACAACGATACAACAATCACTGGTAATTTTGTGATTCCCAACATACCCAAATGGGCTGAGAATGCTGTTTTTTACCAAATATACCCGCAAACATTTTACGATTCCAATGGTGACGGAATCGGCGATTTGCAAGGAATCATTCAAAAACTTGATTATGTGAAAAGTCTTGGCGTTGATGCAATCTGGCTCAATCCCTTCTTTGAATCTCCCTTTGCCGACGCCGGCTACGACATTTCCGACTACAAAAAAGTGGCTCCCCGCTATGGAACGAACGACGATGCGAAACAATTGTTTGCCGAAGCCCATAAACGCGGATTACACGTAATTTTTGACTTTGTGGCAAGCTACACTTCTATGGAACACCCTTGGTTTCAGGCATCAGCCCGACAAGACACAAACAAATACACCAATTGGTACATTTGGACCGACAACGTATGGAAAAATCCACCAGAAGAATACGCAAGCGATTTCATAAAAGGATATGGTGAACGCAACGGACAATATATGAGAAACTTCTACTATTGTCAACCGGCACTGAATTACGGATTCGCGCTCCCCGATTCAAACTATTCGTGGCAACTTCCTCCCGACCACCCCGATATCTTAAACTTAAAAGAAGAAATGAAAAACGTGCTTCGTTTTTGGATGGATATGGGAGCCGACGGATTTCGTGCCGATATGGCAGGTGCTCTTACAAAAGATGCCAACGTGGTGGGAAACGAGCAATTCTTCAACACTCACGTAAATGCAACCAAAGAATTTTGGAGAGATATTCGTCATCTTTTAGAGCAAGAATATCCTAATGCCTTTATGGTTGCCGAATGGTCGTACCCTATCGACGCCTTGGACAACTGCTTCCACGTAGATTTCTTCCACTGGTTCAACGGCTATAACGATTTGTTCCAAAAAGAAGACTGGCGAATCTTGAACGGATTCTCGGAAGGACATAGCTTCTTCGATGTTGAAGGAAAGGGCAACATCACCGAATTTCTGGAAAATTATATGACACAATACGAAGCAACAAAAGGCAAGGGGTACATCTGTCTTCCTCTTGGAAACCACGACAATGCCCGATTGTGCAACAACCGCACCGACAAAGATATGGAGATAATTTTCACCTTTGGATTCACTATGCCAGGCGTGCCTTTTATTTATTACGGAAACGAAATCGGTATGAAACAAATGCCAACATCGTGGCCACAGGTTGAAGGAGCATATAAACCTCGCAACGGAGCAAGAACGCCTATGCAATGGTCGGCAGGCAAAAATCTTGGATTTTCAACTGCTTCTGCCGAAAAACTTTATTTGCCCGTAGATACGGCACAAAATGCACCAAATGTTGACGCACAAGAGACCAACCCAAATTCTTTGCTCAACAAGACACGAAAATTCATAGAACTTCGTCATACAGAACCAGCTTTGGCAAATTACGCAGAATTCGTTCCCTTGTACGCGGAAAAAGACCGTTATCCGTTTATATATGCAAGAGCAAACGGCAACGATGTCGTGCTTGTAATGCTCAATCCTTCGGGCAAAGAAGTTTCAGCGACGTTCAATGTCAATGTGCCTTTTTCGACGACAAAACTATTGGCTGGCGACACCTTTGAAATTCAACACAACGAAAACAATGTTACGGCAACTATGCCAGGTCAATCGTATGCCATCATAAAACTAATACCATAGTCTTGTAATACTAAACCGATTTTCTTGCCGTTATATATTTATATTAGAATTTATTATTATGCGACAAATCAACATACTTTGGGCTGACGACGAAATAGAGTTGCTCAAACCTCATATTTTATTCCTTGAAGCAAAAGGATATGCCGTTCATCCTGTAAACAACGGAAACGACGCCATTGCAGAAGTTTCGAACCAAAATTTCGATATTGTGTTTCTTGACGAGCAAATGCCCGGACTGAGCGGAATAGAAGTCTTGGAGTCAATAAAGGCAAAACATCCCGAACTTCCCGTCATCATGATTACCAAAAGCGAGGAAGAAAACATCATGGACAAGGCAATCGGCTCGCAAATCAACGATTATCTGATAAAACCTATAAATCCCAATCAAATTTTGTTGGCTCTCAAAAAAAACCTCAACAAAAACGACTTGCTGTCGCAAAATATGACGATGAAATACCAACGCGATTTCTCGCAACTTGGTATGGAAATAGCAAATGCACGCACGCACGAGGATTGGATTGAACTGTATAGGCATTTGGTATATTGGGAAATGCAGCTGGAACAATCGAAAGACCATAGCATGAACGATTTGCTCCTTATGCAGAAAAACGACGCGAATGTGAATTTTGCAAAATTCATCAAGAAAAACTACGTGTCGTGGTTTCAACCCAATTGCACCGAAAAACCTATCTTGTCACCAAACATCATCAAGGAAAAAGTTCTTCCCGAAATAAAAAAAGACCGACAAACCTTGTTGCTCGTGCTCGACAATCTTCGTTACGACCATTGGATTGCCCTTCGTTCACTTTTGAGCGAATACTATACCGTGACCGAGGATTCTCTCTATTTCAGCATTTTACCCACTACAACGCAATATGCTCGTAATTCCCTGTTTTCAGGACTTATGCCAGCCGACATCGAGAAACTTTATCCCGAACTTTGGGTTGACGACGAAGAAGACGAGATGAAAAATCTTCACGAAGAAGAAATGCTCGTCACTCAACTGAAACGACTGGGCTACAACGAAAAAATCTATTTTGACAAAATCACGTCAATCAACTCAGGAAAGAAACTTTCCGATAGGATTTACAAGATTTCACAATGTCATTTTTCGGTTTTGGTGCACAATTTCATCGATATTCTTTCGCACGCCCGAACAGAAATGAACATGATTAAGGAACTTGCAAGCGACGAGGCGGCATATCGCTCGCTCACCGTGTCGTGGTTCAACCATTCTCCCCTATTCGAGTTGTTGCAGGAACTCGCTCACAAGAAAATCAATCTCATCATCACTACCGACCATGGTTCCGTAAACATTCAAAATCCTATAAAAGTGTTGGGCGACAAGTCAATTCCAACCAATTTGCGTTACAAACAAGGCAAAGCACTACAATACAATCCCAAAGAAGTGTTTGAAATTACCAAACCGCTCGATGCACGATTACCAAAGAGTCATTTGAGTTCTACCTTCATTTTTTCGACAAATCAAGACTTTTTTGCATACCCGAACAACTATAATTATTACGCAAAATACTATAAAGACACGTTCCAGCACGGAGGCATATCGCTCGAAGAAATGATAATTCCTTGTGTTTCGTTGCAAGCAATATAAAAAAACTCACGTTCTTGAAAAAAAAGACCAAGACAAACGTTTTTTCAAGAATAATTGATACTTTTGTGAACTTAATATTAACAAGTAAAAATAAGATATATGCAGTACGGATATTTTGATGACGAAAGGAAAGAGTACGTTGTTACTCGTCCCGACACTCCTCGCTCGTGGAGTAACTATTTAGGAGACGTGACCTATGGTGCGTTGATTACAAACAATGCAGGCGGATACAGTTTCTACAAATCGGCAGCTCAAGGTCGTTTTATGCGTTTCCGTCCAAACACAATCCCTATGGACCAACCAGGACGTTACGTATATGTTCGCGACAACGACAGCAAGGATTACTGGAGCACCGCTTGGCAACCTGTAAGCAAGTCGCTGAAAGAATACAAGACAACCTGCCGTCACGGTAGCGCGTATTCAATCATCGAGTCAGAATATTCCGACATTCTTATGAAATCGACGTATTTCGTGCCACTTGGCAAACAATACGAATGTTGGATGGTGAAACTTACCAACAATAGCAAAAAAACTCGTAAGTTGAGCTTGTTCACCTACGTTGAGTACGCAAGCCACTGGCAATTATGGATGGACCTTATCAATCTTCAATATACACAATATATTATGAAGATGACTTACAAGGACGGTATCATCAACCATTGTATCAATCCTCATTTGGAAATAGAGGAAAAAATCGACGCTGGTCAGAAAAATACGTTCATCACAATGGTTGGCACCGAAGTTACTGGCTTCGACACTGATCGTGAAAAATTCATTGGCCCTTACCGTTCATACAATAATCCGCTTGTAGTTGAACAAGGAAAATGCAACGGCTCTTTGGCCGAAGGCGACAATGGTTGCGGTACGTTGCAGACCGACATCACTTTGAAAGCAGGCGAATCAAAGGAATTCGTCGTGATTATGGGTATCGGTCAAGGTTCAAAACAAGGCAAGAAAGCTCAAAAAGAAATTCCTTCATACGCTGTTGCTGAAAAGGAATTCAACAAATTGGTTGACTACTGGCACAACCGTATCCAAGGTATGACGGTGAACACTCCTGATGCTGAATTCAACAGCCAAATCAATATGTGGAGTCCGTTCAACTGTTTGATGACATACTCTTGGAGCCGTGCCGCAAGTCTTGTATATAGTGGCGAACGCGACGGTCTTGGCTATCGTGATACAGTACAAGATATGCTTGGCGTGCTTCCTGTTATCAACGGCGAAGTAAAAGAACGTCTTGAATTGATGATTACCGGTCAGGAATCAAACGGTGGTGCTATGCCGGTTGTGAAACCATTCGACCACACACCGGGCAAAATGCCAAAAACTGCCGACGAAGATTATCGTTCTGACGACTGTATGTGGTTGTTCAACACAATTCCTGCATACATTAAAGAAACAGGCGATTTGAAATTCTACGACAAAGTGCTTCCATATTCCGACAAAGGCGAGGCTACTGTGCTTGGTCACTTGCGTCGTGCAATTGAGTTCAACCTTGAACGCGAAGGTGCTCACGGACTTCCATGCGGTTTGAAAGCCGACTGGAACGACTGCTTGGTACTTGGTCAGAAAGGTGAAACGACTTTCGTGGCATTCCAGTTGCGTTACGCATTGAAGACATACGCTGAAATCTGCGAAATGAAGAAATTGCCAAAAGAAGTAGAATGGGCAAACAAAGAGTTGAAGAAACTTGACGCTACGATTCAAAAACACGCTTGGGACGGAAAATGGTTCGTTCGTGCATACAACGAAGCTGGCGAAGTTTATGGTTCGCACACAAGCAAAGAAGGACAAATTTGGTTGAACCCACAATCATGGTCGGTTTATAGCGGTTTCGCAACAGGCAAAATGGCTGACACAGTTTTGAATTCTGTAGAAAAGAACCTTGCAACTGAACACGGCGTTATGTTGGTTACAAAACCATACATCAAAACAGACCTTTCTGCTATCAAGGCACCATTGTTCTTGCCAGGTATGAAAGAAAACGGTGCTATTTTCCAACACCCACAAGGATGGATTGTAATTGCCGAAACATTGCGTGGCAACGGTGAAAACGCATACAAATACTTCCGTGCATATATGCCAGCAGCATACAACACGAAAGCAGAAATTCGTGAAATTGAGCCATACGTTTACGCTCAGTCAACGAACAGTAAGTTCAACACTCGTTTCGGTGCTTCCCGTCTTCCTTGGTTGACAGGTGCCGCAACGTGGTCGTATTACGCTGCTACAAACCACATTATGGGTGTTCAGCCAGACTACGACGGTTTGGTAATTGATCCATGCGTTCCAAAAGATTGGAAAAAATTCGGCATGACACGTCGTTTCCGTGGCAAAATGCTTGACATTCAAGTAAAGAACCCGAAAGGCGTACAACGCGGTGTGAAATCAATCACTATCAACGGTGTGGCTATCAAAGGTAACAAGATTCCTTTGAGCAAAATCAAAGCACAAAACACGGTTGAAGTTGTGATGGGATAAAATCCAGAACACTAATAACGAAAAAGAGGAATCAGTTTTCTGATTCCTCTTTTTTTATATAGTTAAGCCCTCAACTACGAAAAAGAACTTCTATTTATTTCAACTGAGCAAGCAAACCTTTGATATATTCAAAATGGTCGTTGGTAACTGGCACTAACGGCAATCGTAGATTATTTTCCACGATTCCCATAATAGAAAGTGCCGCCTTCACTCCTGCCGGACTGCCTTGTGTGAACAAACTATCGGTAAATTCTATCAATTTCAAGTGCAACTTCAATGCCTCGTCGTATTTGTTAGCAATACACAAGCGAACCATATCGGAATACATTTTTGGCATTGCATTGGCAGTAACCGAAATAGCGCCGTGAGCACCCAATGACATGTGGGGAACCACAATGGAATCGTCACCGCTGAAAAGCATAAAATCAGTAGGCAAATCCTTCTTGATATAGGTAAACTGCTCCACCGACGGAGACGCTTCTTTCAAACCAATCACATTCGGCAATTCACGAGCAATTTTCACCGCAGTTTCGGCTGCAATGTTACAACCGGCACGCCCCGGAACATTGTATGCAATGACAGGTAACGCACTTGCTTCGGAAACAACCTTGAAATGTTCGAAAATACCACGCTGATTCGGTTTGTTATAATAAGGAACAACCGAAAGAATTGCGTCGAAACGAGTATCAACTTTAGCGGCACTTTTAGCAATTTCGGCAGTATTGTTACCACCACAACCCACAACAACGGGAAGTTTCTTCGTATTATGTTCAAAGACGAAATCAAGCACGGCTTGTTTCTCGCCTTCGTCCATTGTTACCGGTTCGCCAGTCGTACCACACACGACTAAAAATTCAACATCACCTCCAATAACGTGGTTCAGCAATTTTTCCAACGATTTGAAATCTACTTTGTTATCTGCCGTAAAAGGAGTGATAAGAGCCACTCCCGTACCACGAAATCTATCTTGAATTGTCATATTAGTGTTTTATTTTTATTTTCGACAAATATACATTGATTTGCGTAATTAAATACGCTATTGAATTATCTTCTTTCGTATCTATCAATAAATCATACCGCAAGTCGTTCTCTATATATCGTCCGACCTTGTACGACGCGACAGAAGACAATTGTACATAATGAACAGGATACGTTGTTTCGGTGGAAATGTCTAACAAAATGTCGAAACGGTTTTTCACAAAATCCAAAGCGGCACCTTTCAGTAAACGTCCCGACCAAGAAAAATCCTTTTCAGAATAAAACTCGGTATGAGCAACTTTGGTCAAGCACTTCTCCAACTCGGGATTATCCAAAAAACCGAGCAGGGAAACTTGCATTCCGCTATGACGTTGTGCGAGAAACGTGGCAAAATCCGCTATTTGGGTATGTACATCTTTATTTACCACATTGTAAACAATTCCTATCGTTTTGGCATTTTCAAACGAGAAAACCCTCGGTTCACGGTCGTTCCATTTTGTACGTATCGGCAACAACCACGAACCTATGCTTTCCTGTATGAAACCCAAACTACCCATCTATCAACGTGAGATTATTTAAATTTTCGTTTATCGTTCACTCTCTTCGCTTTACCCTGACTACGTTCAATCGTACCAGGAGCGACAGGTTTGATATTTGGTTGAATACCAACGACGCTTTGAATAGCGTGAGCGATTTTCTTTCTCAATCGTTCCATTTCGCTCATCACGTCGGAGTAGAATTTCTCCTTGATTTCCACATCAATATCAAACGTATCGGTATTGTTGATACGGTCAACCGTGATGAAGAAGTGAGGTTCTACTTCTTCCAACGTACAAAGCACTGCCTCGACTTGCGACGGGAAGACGTTCACACCACGAATGATAAGCATATCGTCGGTTCTACCAAGGATTCTGCTCATACGCACCAAGGTTCTTCCACATTCGCATTTTTCGTGTGTCAGACTTGTCAAATCGTGCGTGCGGAAACGAATCATCGGCATACCTTCTTTTGAAAGCGTCGTAAATACCAATTCACCTTCTACTCCGTCAGGAAGAGGTTCTCCTGTTTTTGGATCAACTATTTCAGGGAAGAATAAATCTTCGTTCAAGTGTGTTCCGTTTTGGTGTTCACATTCAAAACCGACACCAGGACCAGAAATTTCGGTCAGACCATAAATATCGTATGCTTTAATGCCAAGACGGAATTGAATTTCCTTGCGCATTTCTTCTGTCCAAGGTTCTGCGCCGAAGATGCCGACCTTCAATTTCAGTTCTTCACGAGGAATACCCGATTTTTCCAATGCTTCGGCCAAATACAACGCATACGAAGGCGTACAAGCCAATGCTGTAGAGCCCAAGTCACGCATCATCAACAATTGTTTCTCCGTATTTCCTGCCGACATAGGAATAACCGTAGCGCCAAGGTTCAAGCCAGCATCGTGGGCACCCAAACCACCCGTGAACAAACCGTAGCCATACGAAACCTGAATCACATCGTCTTTATTCAATCCGTATGCGGCATAGCAACGCGTGCCAGCTTCCGCCCAGTTTGCAATATCATTACGAGTATAGCCCATAACGATAGGTTTTCCCGTCGTTCCCGACGAAGCATGGATTTTTACAATCTCAGAACGAGAAACAGCAAGCAATCCCCACGGATAATAGTCACGCAAATCTTGTTTTGACGAAAATGGTAATTTCACTATATCGTCAATCGTACGTATATCTTCAGGAAGCACGCCTGCTTGTTGCATACGTTCTCTATACGGTGCACAGTTATGATAAACTCGTTCCACCACACTACGCAGACGTTCGCCCTGCAACTTGCACATCGACTCACGGTCCAAACATTCTATCGATTTATTCCAAATCATATTATAATTTTTTATTGTATTCAACACCTGTTTCAAACGCTTTCACGTTCATAGCGACAATCTCCTCGCCTTTTGCCGCGAATAATTCCTTCACGCTTTCCTTCATTATGTTTGAGTCAATGCCAATGATAGGAGCAACAGCACCTGCAATCACCACGTTCAGCACACGTTCGCTCAAATTCTTCGCAATCTCCTCAGAATCAATGATTATATATTTGAAACCACTCTTTTTAATCGTTTCCAAAACTTCGTTTTCGTCAGGATAATTCGGGATATTCTTGAACGGAGCTGACGCAGTAATAATAATGCCGTCTTTTTGCAGATACGACACGTAACGAAGGGCTTCGAGCGGTTCCATTGCAAGAATAATGTCGGCTTTCCCTTTCGGAATCAAATCCGAAAAAATTTCTTCGTCGGAAATACGTAAATTTGACTGAACATCGCCACCACGCTGACTCATTCCGTGAACTTCGGCCTGTTTCACATTCAATCCTGAATGCATTGCCGCAAGGTCGATAATGGATGCAATTGTTAATATACCTTGCCCTCCGACCCCTGCTAAAATTATATTTTTAATCATATCAAAGTATTAAATTAACGCCATCAGAAAACGAGTTTATCTATCCTAACGCTTTCATAGACATAGTTTTCAAAATGACGTGTCAAATATACAATTTTTTAGTATTTCTACTGATACATCCTTTACATAAATCTCAAAAAGATATACCAACAAACCACCTTTACAAACTTGAGAAATTGATTGAGAATATCATTTCCGAATATGCCGTCATTTTTTCAGGAACAAACGAATAACGTAATCCAAGATTAAACGGAGTAATAAGACAGAGGAAATGGAAATCCATGACCAATTCTGCTCCGACAGAAAAATATTCTTTTTCCTCCTTGGGCGCGATGGCATAATCGACAAAGGCATTTCCACGAATACGCTTAATGTACATAAAATCACCCAAACGGGCATCGGGATAAAACAACGGCAACGCATAATTTGCCTGCAAAGAATAAAACTGCTCAAAACACGGGATGGTGTCATTGGTATATCCGCGGGGAACTTGAATTTGTCGATTAAGATTTAATTTTCCTTTTGAAATTTCCTGATTTCGCTCTGCACCGACATAAAAATTCAAATTGTGACTCCGTTGTATTCCAGGGAAATAGAGCCACAATGAGGCAAAGCAGTACGGTGAATACACGTTTTGTGCATAATCCCGCGAAAGATATTTCGGCAACGAATGTTCGTAACCTGCAAAGAATTTCTGACCGAAACGGGAATGAAGTTCTTGTGTGGCCGTTTGACGAAGATTGGCAAGCGTGATGGTATATGCAATAATTTCTTCTTCAAATTTTTCGTAAAAACTATTCCTATACTTCGTCGGACAATCATTCATAACCAAATTCACGTGTTGCATTTGCACGGAAGGAATCACATAGCGATAATATGATTTTGAAGAAAAATTCAATGGAAAATACACTCTTCCTTGAATTTGTTCTATGTCGTAAGTAACTGTTATTGTGCCGGTTGTAACATCGGGCTTCGGTACATGATACTGTTTTATACCTTTGTCAAACTCGAATTCAAACACGGGAAACAAACCTTGGTACGTCAGTTTGCCAAAACCAACCTGCGAACCGTCAAGCGGTTTCCACTTGTAACCACCCGACGCCACAAGCGTGCCCAAATGATTCTGCGAATTTATCTGAAATCCGAATCCCTGATCATCAACGTCACTACCGTTGTAATTTAAGCAGAATGGCATCCAACTATGAATGTTTATGCCGTGCAGCAAACGAGAATAATGTTTGGTGGGAAACGGCACGGTATCAATTTTCGTCATATCCAATGCTCCACCTTCTTGATTGGTAAGCATTTGAGCCAGATTGAAATAATCTTTCTTCACCACTTTCAGACTATGCCATGCAACAGGATTCAATGGTGTTTTCACCAACTGAAATCCGTCGGCCGTATAGTTTGAGAACACAAGCGTACTATCGTGAACGGACGGAAATTTACAACCAAAATTACCCACGGTTATGCGTGAAATTTGTTTTGTATCGCGTTGCAAGGCATAAATGTTATCAACGCCGGAATATGACGAAACATACAAAACATATTCGTGCCAATAAATCGGCGTAGAGTAATCGTCGTTGGTGTATGGCAACAATTCCGTAAAAGAATCCTCTGCCACATCGTATTCCACTATGCGTTTTCCCTGTGAATTAAGACCGACAAACACAATTTTTGAGCCATTTTCGTTCCACGACGGCTGTTGAACCGCATCGTGATTGGGCGTCGCTATTTTTCTAAAGAACTTTTTTGAGGGAATGTCATAGAATAGCAAATAATAATTTCCATTTTTCTCAATCTCAAACATCACAATTCGCTCGTTTGAAGGGGAAACGGCGGGGGCAAAAATATGGCGGTGCGTGCGAACTTTTTTGGTTTTATTCCGTTCAATATCGTACATAAACAAATGCGAAGTTGCTTTCATTTCCCAACGAATGTTCGCTTTCGTCTCTTCCCACACTATGGTTTTTCCATTTGACTGAATCTTGTCACCCGACGTTTTGAATCCTATGTTGGAAACGACTTTTTCATTTCCATTTTCCAATTTGACCAATTGTTCTATTCTATCCAAGCCCTTTCGTTCCACGAAATACAGCGAATCTTCTACTTGAAATCCGTGAGAATAATTAGTATAAACCGATTGTTTGGGAGAAATCGTGTCAAACGTCGTCTGCACTTCCCTGTCGTGCTTCAGTTTCCATTCATTTGCCTGCTGCTCAAACATTGCCTCGTATAATTCCGTACGCGACAAGCCCGTTTTGTCTTTCACCGCATTATTTACAGGACGAAAACTAAAAGGACGATAGGCAATTCTATCCAAGATATCGGATTCCAAACCGACGCCATATTGTTTTCGGGCGTTTGCAAGCATGTAATACCCCATCACATAATAATTGGGAACGAAATCTTTGTACGATCCAAAATACGCCTTGCTATACGAATACATTCCTTTTTCGTACAATTGAGCCCGCAATCCCATTGAAAAATCTGGCTGACGACCACGACCACTGTTGCTCAACGCCGTTTCGGTACAAACAGCATCTCCCTCGAGCAACCACGAAGGACTATATATTCCACCCAACAAGCCAGCGGCCTGTTCGCCAAGAAAAAAAGACAAGATGTGAATTTTCCCCTGATTGTATTTGTTCATCTGTACCACGTGGCGATATTCGTGAATGGCAAGATCGTCGAACCATTCTTGCGAATCCTGGTTGGATGACGAGATAGTATATAAATCCATTTGACTTGGTGCCCATGCTACAGAACCATTACTCGTATTCGTCTGATTATGAACGACTATCGAAATTCGTTTGGGATTATATTTCAAGCTTTTAATGCAAGCCGACTGTGCGTATGATAATTTATGTGCAATAGCTTGTGCCAACGAATCAGCACCTTTGGGATAAATCAGTTGATATTGTTCTGTCTTAATTTGTCGCCATTGTACTCGGAACGGTTCTGTCCCCCACGAATAATACTGTCCAAAACAGACGGAAGTTATGAGAGAGTAACCAAAAACGAGAACAGCACAAAATTTTCCAAAAACGTTCATTATTAATAATGTCCCGATGCCTTGACGGTCTTCACGATAACAGCACCTATTTTATATGGATCGCCATTGGAAGCAGGACGACGGTCTTCTATGCGTCCTTTCCAGCCAGCCGACACCGTATTTACAGGGATTCTCAACGACGTGCCACGAGTACCCACGCCCCACGAAAAATCGTGAATAGAGGCAGTTTCGTGTTTTCCTGTCAGACGTTGGTCGTTGTACGCTCCATACACGTCCATGTGTTCTTTTACGTGTTTGCCGAATTCGGCACAAATATCGTCGAACACTTTTTTGTCGCCACACGTTCTCATCACTCCGTTTGAGAAATTTGCATGCATACCTGAGCCGTTCCAGTCAGCATCCTTGCCAAGAGGCTTTGGATGAAGTTCCACAAAAACATTGTATTTTTCACAAATCAGGTCCATAATGTAACGAGCCACCCAAATTTCGTCGGCAGCACGTTTTGCACCTTTCGCAAAAATTTGGTATTCCCATTGACCACAAGCCACTTCGGCATTGGTACCTTCAATGTTCAGACCAGCCTCCAAACAAGCGTCAAGATGTTCTTCCACAATTTCTCTACCATACGCGGTTTTTGCTCCGACACCACAATAATATGGACCCTGCGGACGAGGTTGCGTGCCATCGGCAGGAAAACCTAACGGAAGATTCGTGTCACAATTTATTAGGAAATATTCTTGTTCGTAACCAAACCAAAAATCATTGTCATCGTCGTCAATCGTAGCACGAGCATTCGTAGAATGAGGCGTACCGTCAGTCCGAAGCACTTCGTTCATTACAATATATCCGTTTATCTGCAAAGGATTCTTGCAAATAAAAACAGGTTTCAAGACACATTCCGTGGTATCGCCCTCGGCCTGCTGACACGAGGAACCGTCAAACGACCACAACGGGCAGTCTTCAAGTTTTCCACTAAAATTCTCGGCAATACGCACTTTGCTTCTCAACGCTTGTGTTGGCTTGCTTCCGTCCAACCAGATATAATCTAACTTCGATTTCATAGAGTAATTATTTCGAGGTACAAAATAACGGAATTTTCCTCGAAAAAAACGTTTATTTTCAAAAATTCACTATAAGAAATCGCTGGATTGAGAAATTGATTTTATCTTTGCCCCAATTCAAGAGCGAAATGACAATTCCATACAAAAATTCAGAAAAAGGCAAAAAAGGACAAATCATCGATATGTTCAACAACATTGCCGGCAAGTATGATTTCCTAAATCACGCATTGTCGCTCAATATTGACAAAATCTGGCGAAACAAGGCGATCAAAGCCCTGAAGCTGCTCAATCCAAAGACAATTCTTGACATTGCAACGGGTACTGGCGATTTTGCCATTCTTTCAGCAAAAAAGTTACAACCCGAACACGTTACGGGCATTGACATTTCCGAAAAAATGTTGGAATGCGGAATAGAGAAAATCCAAAAACTTAATCTCCAATCAACTATTACACTTGAAGTTGGCGACAGCGAAGCAATGAAATTCGATGACAATTCGTTTGATGCCATCACAGTCGGCTTTGGTGTGAGAAATTTTGAGAACTTAGAGCAAGGTTTGTCTGAAATGGTAAGGGTTTTGAAGCCCAATGGCATTGCGGCGATACTTGAATTTTCAATGCCAGAACATTTCCCCATCAAGCAACTTTACACGTTTTATTTCAAACATATTCTGCCATTTATCGGCAAGATTTTCTCCAAAGATTACGACGCATATTATTACCTGTTCAATTCTGTGCAGGAATTTCCTTACGGACAAAAATTCGCCGAAATAGCAAAATCAGCAGGTTTTCAAGACGTTACCATTCAAAAACTGACGTTCGGAATTGCAAGTCTGTATATTTGCAAGAAATCATAAATGCATTGATAATCAGAATCTTATTCAATTAAATCTAAAAATTGAATTTTGATACTCCAAAAATCCCTTGTGGATTTTCTCAAATCAGTATTTTTATTATTTTTGTTGTGGTATAAATTTGTCTTTTTCAAAAGACACAATTGATAAAGAAACTTGTATGAATAATCAAGAAAAGATAGAAAAACTGCTCTCTATTCGTGACGAGGCGTTGGCTGGCGGTGGCGAGAAAGCGATAGAGACTCAACATAGTAAAGGGAAATACACTGCCCGCGAGCGCATAGAAATGTTGCTTGACGAAGGTAGTTTTGAGGAAATTGATATGTTCGTCACCCACCGTTGCACCGATTTCGGAATGGAGAAAAAAGTGTTTTACGGCGACGGCGTTGCCGTGGGAAGCGGAACAATCGACGGACGATTGGTTTTTGTTTACGCACAAGATTTTACGGAGATTGCAGGAACGCTTTCGGAAACTATGTCGCAAAAAATCTGCAAAGTCATGGATTTGGCGATGAAAATGGGTGCTCCCGTCATCGGCATAAACGACTCTGGTGGAGCACGCATACAAGAAGGTGCATGTGCCTTGGCTGGATTCGGTGAAATTTTTGAAAGAAACATCCTTGCTTCGGGCGTAATTCCACAAATATCATTGATTTACGGACTTTGTGCCGGAGGTGCTGTTTACTCTCCCGCCCTCACCGACTTCATTTTGATGACGGAACAAAACAGTTGTATGTACATCACTGGTCCTAAAGTGGTGAAAACCGTAACGGGCGAAGACGTGACCGACCAACAATTAGGTGGTGCGTTGGTTCACTCTACGAAATCGGGCGTGTGCCATTTCACGGCGGCAACTGAGGAAGAAGGTATGCAAATAGTGAGAAAACTGATTTCGTACATTCCGCAAAACAATATGGAAGACGCTCCCGTGGTTGAGACGAAAGACCCATACAACCGTGTTGACGACATTCTTGACGACATTGTCCCTGACGATCCGAACAAACCATACGATATGAAAGAAATCATCAACATTTTGGTTGATGACAAAGAATTCTTCGAGATTCAGAAAGATTTTGCAAAAAATATCATCTGCGGTTTTGCCCGATTCAACGGAAAATCAACGGGAATTATCGCTAACCAACCAAATTGTATGGCTGGTGTGCTCGACTGCAACGCTTCACGCAAAGCAGCTCGTTTCATTCGTTTCTGCGACGCGTTCAACATTCAAATCCTTACGTTGGTTGACGTACCTGGCTTCCTCTGTGGGACAGGACAAGAATATGCAGGAATCATTGACCATGGGGCAAAATTGATGTTTGCATACGGCGAAGCAACCGTCCCCAAAGTAACTATCACGTTGAGAAAATCATACGGAGGTTCACATATAGTAATGAGTTGCAAACAATTACGTGGTGATATAAACTATGCGTGGCTAAATGCGGAAATTGCCGTGATGGGTGCAGCAGGAGCAATAGGAATCTTGCAAAACAAGGCGATGAAAGCAATTGAAGACGACGAGGAACGCAAGAAATTCAAGGAAGAAAAAATCGCCGAATACGAGGATAAATTTGCAAGTCCGTATCAAGCGGCAGAACGAGGATATATCGACGATGTGATTCTTCCTCACGACACTCGTTTCAGAATCATTCGTGCATTTGAAATGCTCAAGACAAAACGATTGACAAATCCAATGAAAAAACACTCTAACATTCCTCTATAATTATGGAAAAGAATGTAAAAAACATATCGATTCGGAACATCAGCGGCAATGCAACAGACGAGGAACTGACAGCAATTATCGCTGCTCTGAATTTATACTATCACGGAGGATACGAAGAAAAGAAACTCACTATCAAAAACGATTCGTCAAACTGGAATTCCAAGATTCTTGGAATGAATCAATTAACGAAATGATATGAAGAAATTTAAATTCAACATAGAGGGAAAGGCATACGAAGTTACCATTAACAAGGCACAAAATGGTGTGGTTGACATAAATGTGAACGACAAAAATTTTGTTGTCGAAATAGAGAAGGAAAAACCTGTTGTAACGCCACCCGCCCCTGCCCCTCGTCCACAACTGATTGAGCAAAAACCAGCGGTAACACACAAAGTTTCCACTGAAAATCAACCACTCACGATAATGAAAATCTACGTGACCACAGGACAAACAGTGAAAAAAGGCGACAAACTTTTCACTATGATTTCTGATGGGAAAGAGTGTGACATCACAGCCGACAAAGACGGACAAGTGGAAAGAATCAACGTGGTTGTAGGCCAAAATATCCCAAGCGAAGGCGCTTCTATTGAATTGAAAAACTGTGGACAGTCATCGACAAGTCAAAACTTCTCAACGGAAAATGCGACGCTTGCTCCTCTTCCAGGAACAATCGTGCAAATCGTACTACCCGAAGGCAGTCCCGTAAAAGCTGGCGACTTGGTTCTGACAATGGATTCCATGAAAATGGTGAACAACGTGCTTGCAGAAAAATCAGGCATCATAAAACACATGATTGTACAAGAACGACAAGCCGTTTTGGAAGGCGACCCGTTGTTTATTATTGAATAAGTGAACAAGATTTCTAAAAAAAAGTATATTTGCATATATGAGAAACAGCAAAAAAATACAAAACGTACTGATAGCGACACTTATCGCATTAGTCAGTTTCTCGGCGTGTTCGCACGACGAGAAAGAAAAACTCATCGTAACTCGCCAAGATTCAACATCGTATAGTCTGGGCGTCACATTCGCAAAAAGGATTCCTCAAAATTTGAAAGACAACAACATCGAAACGGTCGATTTCGAGTATTTTCTTCAAGGAATAGTGGATTACTTTGACAAAGAAACGTCTGTAAAACTGACTGACCAAGAAATTGACAGAATCGTCAATACGATTATTGGCAAACAAGTTCAGGAAAAACAAGAAAAATTCGTAGAACAAAACAAGCCAAACATAGAAAAAGGCAAGACATTCCTTGAGAAAAACAAAGAAAATAGCAACGTAATCGAGTTGAAAGACGGGCTTCAATATCGTATTCTTGATATGGGATGGGGAAAAATGTCACCAATCAAAACCGACAACATTCTTATCTCTTTCAAAGTATATAACACGAAATATGAATTGATTTACGACAGCCAGAAAAAATCCGAACAGACAAAAATCTATTTGGGTTCGGCTATTCCCGCCCTACAAGAAGTTTTGCCGAAAATCAAGACTGGTGGTAGCGTGAGAATTTTCACCTCGCACGAATATGCGTATGGCTCAACCGTTTACGAGCAAGATTTGGTAAAGCCATACGAGACATTGATTTTCGATGTCACATTAAATAAAATCATTCTCAGTGCAGAACGTTTGGCTGAATGGAACAAATTAGTTGAACAAGAACAAAATCAGAATCAAAACAATCAATAAAAATAAATAACAAAATGAAATTAGGTATTAAAGTATTGGGAATCGTTTGCCTTACGGCAAGTTTATGTTCCTGCGGAAACAAAGACAATGTAAAACTTGAAACTCTTGAAGATAGTGCAAATTTTTGTTTGGGATACCAAACAGCAGCAATGTGGGCACAACGAGGAATTGATTCTCTCAACGACGACGCCTTTATCGCTGGTTTCAAGGCATTCGACATTGACGATGAAAAAATGCCACTCGAATTAGATCAAGAACTTTATTCAGACATGATGCAACGTTATTCGGTAATTTTGGAAGAACGCCAACTTGCAAAAATGAAAACTGAATATGCACCAAACATCGAAGCAGGTGAGAAATTCTTGGCAGAAAACAAGGAAAAAGCTGGCGTAACTACTACGGCAAGCGGTCTTCAATATGAAATCATCAAAGAAGGAACTGGTGCAAAACCAGCACTTTTCGATACAATTGTTGTTCATTACAATGGTACATTGCTTGACGGAACAGTATTTGACAGTTCAATCGGAAACGAGCCCGTTTCGTTGCCGTTAATTCCAGGCGCATTGATTCAGGGCTGGATTGAAGCATTTCCACTGTTTGCAGAAGGAACAAAAGCTAAATTGTACATTCCTTACGATTTGGCATACGGAGAATATGGTTCTCGTGACATTCAACCGTTCTCTACATTGATTTTCGACGTTGAATTGCTCAAGGTGAAAAAGGGTAATCCTGACGCAGCCACGATGAAGTTCAACCAACCAATGCAATAGTATTTTTTATCAATACACTCAAAAGTTCGTCTGTTCTCACATTCGAACTTTTTTTATAAAATGATCTCTATGAAACGAGTATTAGTTACAGGCGGTGCAGGATTTATTGGTTCACATTTATGTGAGCGATTGCTGAATGACGGCAACGACGTTATTTGCTTGGACAACTATTTTACAGGTAGCAAAAAAAATATTGTTCACTTATTGAACAATCCCTATTTTGAATTAGTCCGCCACGACGTAACAACGCCATATTATGCCGAAGTTGACCAGATTTTCAACTTGGCTTGTCCCGCCTCTCCTATTCATTATCAATACAATCCCATTAAGACCATAAAAACGTCGGTGATGGGTGCAATCAATATGTTGGGATTGGCGAAACGTATTCACGCCACTGTATTGCAAGCTTCTACAAGCGAGGTCTATGGCGACCCACAAGTTCACCCGCAAACGGAATCGTATTGGGGACACGTGAATCCAATCGGCATCCGTTCGTGCTACGACGAAGGGAAACGTTGTGCAGAAACATTGTTTATGGATTATCATCACCAAAATAATGTAAAAATCAAAATCATCAGAATCTTTAATACGTATGGTCCACGCATGCACCCGAACGACGGTCGTGTCGTGTCGAATTTCATTGTACAGGCATTGCAAGACAAACCAATAACGATTTATGGCGACGGCTCGCAAACTCGTAGTTTCCAATACGTTGACGACTTGATTGAAGGAATGGTGCGAATGATGAACACCGACAAATCGTTTGTCGGTCCTGTAAACATTGGTAATCCTGGCGAATTTACCATTCTGGAATTGGCTCAGAAAGTGATTGCATTGACACATTCAAAATCGGAAATAATCTTTATGCCTTTGCCACAAGACGATCCTTTGCAACGCAAGCCCAACATTGAGTTGGCAAAAGAAAAGCTCAACGGTTGGGAGCCAAAGATAAATCTTGAACAAGGGCTTATAAAAACAATTGATTACTTTAAAACTATTCTCTAATGAAAGGAATAATTCTTGCCGGCGGTTCCGGAACACGTTTGTATCCCATCACAAAAAGTATCTCGAAACAATTGGTTCCGATTTACAACAAACCTATGATTTACTATCCCCTTTCGGTACTGATGCTTGCAAATATCCGTGATATCCTCATTATTACGACTCCCGAAGACCAGTCAATGTTCAAACGTCTCTTGGGCGACGGTAAGCAATGGGGCATCAATTTGCAATATGCCATACAACCATCTCCCGACGGACTTGCACAAGCTTTTCTCATTGGTGAGGATTTTATTGGAAACGACTCATGTTGCTTGATTCTTGGCGATAATATTTTCTTCGGTCACGATTTCGGAAAAACGTTGAGTCAAGTTTCGACAATACAAAAAGGTGCAACGGTGTTCGGTTACTACGTGAACGACCCAGAACGTTACGGCGTGGTTGAATTTGACGAAAACCGCAAAGTGCTCTCTCTGGAGGAAAAACCCCAAAATCCAAAATCAAACTATGCCGTAACAGGACTTTATTTCTACGACAACACCGTTGTTGCAAAAGCCAAAAGTCTGAAACCATCGGCTCGTGGAGAATTGGAAATCACCGACTTAAACAAGTTATATCTTGCAGAACAAACATTGGACGTAAAACTCCTTGGTCGTGGAATTGCGTGGTTGGACACAGGAACACATGATAGTTTGTTGGAAGCGTCGAACTACGTTTCTGCCATTGAAAACCGTCAGGGACTTATGGTTGCCTGCATCGAGGAAATCGCATTCTCAAAGAATTATATATCAAAGGAACAACTGCTTGAACTGGCGGAACCATTGAAAAAGAACGAATACGGACAATATCTTATAAAAATTGCCAATCATAAAATTTTAGACTAATGGAAGCAATAAAAACAGACATTGAAGGTGTTTATATTATTGAACCGAAAGTATTTAAGGATCAACGTGGCTACTTTTTTGAAAGTTACAATAAATTATCGTTAGAATCCTTGGGAATTGATTATACATTCGTACAAGATAATCAATCAAAATCTTCATACGGTGTGATTCGTGGCTTGCATTTTCAAAAACCGCCTCACGCACAAACGAAATTATTGCGTGTTGTAGAGGGAAAAATCATCGACGTTGCCGTCGATATTCGCAAAGGTTCTCCTACCTACGGGAAACACGTCGCTGTGGAACTGAGTGCGGAAAACTTCAAACAATTATTGATTCCGACCGGTTTTGCCCACGGTTTCTCCGTATTGAGCGAAACTGCCATTGTACAATATAAATGTACCGACTATTACCATCCCGAAACAGAAGGCGGCATCATGTTCAATGACTCCGACATCGACATTGATTGGGGTATTCCGCTTGACGAAGCTGTCGTTTCTGATAAAGATTTGAAACATCCTTCATTTGCTGAATTTGAATCACCTTTTTCTATCTAATTATGACACAAATTCTTGTTACCGGAAGCAACGGACAATTAGGAAACGAAATGCGTGAATTGGCAAAAAAATCTCCGTTTCAGTTCACATTCACCGACGTTGCCGAATTAGACATAACAAACATTCAGGCGATAGACGAACTTTTTCAACAAAACAAATTCGACTACGTGATAAATTGTGCGGCATACACCAATGTGAACAAAGCCGAGGAGGAAGAAGACATTGCATTGAAAATCAACGCGAAAGCACCTGAAAATTTAGCAAAAATTAGTGCTAAATATCAGTGTAAATTCATTCACGTCTCCACCGATTACGTGTTCGACGGAACAAAATGCCAACCCTACGAAGAATCTCAACCCGTTTGTCCACAATCGGCATACGGACGCACAAAGTTGGAAGGCGAAAAACTTGCAATGGCAGCAAATCCAGAGACTATCATCCTGAGAACAGCATGGCTCTACTCTACCTATGGTAACAACTTTGTAAAAACAATGATAAAATTGGGAACCGAACGCGACGAACTCTCTGTCGTATTCGACCAGATTGGTTCGCCTACCTATGCTGGAGATTTGGCAAAAGCCATTTATTACATCATTGAAAAAGTTGAATCGAACGAAAAACAATTTGTTGCAGGAATATACCATTTCTCAAATGAGGGTGTTTGCAGTTGGTACGATTTCACCAAAGAAATTCACGCATTGGCAGGAATACAATGTTCGGTAAAACCAATAGAGACAAAAGACTTTCCAAGTCCTGCAAAACGTCCGTTTTACAGCGTGCTGAACAAGAAAAAAATCAAAGAAACATACGGAATTGATGTGCCTTATTGGAAAGACAGTTTGGCGTATTGCATACAAAAATTACAAGCAAAATGAGACTTATCATTTTCATATTCAGCATATTACTGCTATTTTCCTGCACCAAGGAAATCTCCGATGGACCATACATTTATTTTTCCAACGAAGCATCCATACCCGATACCATTTCGCAATCCGATGCCATTACTTTCGAGATAACTGCCATAGGTCAAAGCTACAAAGTTACTCGGGCTCAAGTTTTTGTGAACACGACGGAATACTTTGACACAACATTCGCAGCAACCGATTCCATAACTTTCAATTGGGTAAGCGACTTTTCTGGGAAACTTCGCACGCAAAATGTCATGATTCAAGCAATTGACGAGAGCGAAATGATTGGAACACAAACGAAAAAAATCTACATAGAGTGAAATTTCATATTCAGATATTTTGCGTCTTTTTCATTCTTTTGGGCTTTTCTGCGTGCAACGACAAGCCCAAACGACCTATTACCGCCGAAGATATACGAAGATATGAAGAACGAAATATAGAAATCAATAGAGAAATAGTAAAACGAAAACAAGACACTATACAACAATATATCAAAGATAACAACCTCTCAATGAAAACGAGTGGTTCTGGTCTTTGGTACGATATTGTTCCCAGTGGCGACACCACTCCCATTCGCACGGGAGATGTTGTTCGCATTGCCTACAACGTGGAGCTTCTCAACGGAAAATATTGTTATTCCTCGGATTCCAGTGGCTTGAAAGATTTTAAGGTTGGTCAAGGTGGTGTGGAATCAGGTCTTGAAGAAGCTATTCTTTTGATGCACAAAGGCGATACGGCAAATTTGCTCATTCCTCCTCACTTGGCTCACGGACTATTAGGCGACCAAAACAAGATTCCATCCCTTGCAATTCTACATTACAAGGTCATTGTGAAAGACCATTTCTCTAACCAGAAATAAAAACAGATAATTTTCATTTCTCAATTATCAATTTTATTCATCACCACGTGCCCTATACTACATCGCACACAATTTCCTTTGCTACAATATTCGTTGAACAATTGTAGCAAACCTTGCGATTCAAAGGCATTTTGAGGCATTATTGCATAATCCTTCCACTGTGAGATTATAGCATTTTTCTCAGCTGAAATCTGCATCAAAAACTGATATGCCCGTTGCGTAAGCACTTCATTGTTTCGCTCTTTCCCGTATGCAAACAAAAATGGAATGGCTGTATTTATCAAAATGGTTTCAATCGCTTGCATTCCCAATTCTGACGAATGTTTCGGCGATTCTTTCTTAAACGAATAATGAGTCTCCCAATACTCGCTTGCCATGCAACCAAAAACAGAGTAAATCTCATCCAACGAATTGATTTCTACGAGTATAGAGACCAAATGATGTGTATTGTACAACAATCTTGCAAATTGTGCAATACGAATCGTCGGGAAATTGTACGGACGCATTTTGGCAAACTTCCACCACGTGGAACTTATCGGTGTTAAATCATATTTCTTCTGTAAAAACTGATATTCGTGTAACAAACGACTGCAATACTCATCATTTGGTTGTGTCAAAAGATTTGCTTGACCGAACAACAATGCCTCCAGCTGAAACAAGTCATCGTGATGTTTTTCAATAAGATGCAATGGCAACGATTTTGCTAAGAGTTCAAACGCCTCGGCATTGGTCTTAAAACCCAAATTCCGCGCAAGTAACTGATAAAGCGTTTCCTCCCAATCATTATTCGTCTTCGTATATAACTCCACAATATGCTTTGCCTTGTTTTCAAACCGTTCGGCAACTAGACGTTCCAGAAACAGAGAGATTCGTAACGAATCAATTGTTGGCAAATGCTTGCCACAACGGATTCCCAAAGGAATATCGGTAAGTTTCATATAATTATGAGTAACGTGAGGTAAGATGGGCATCACAAGTGTGGGAACATGCTGATTTTGTTCGTTGAAAACATCCTTGTCGCATATTTGCACAACGTGAAGTATTACGCTATTATAGGACTTTTGTAATTGATGTTTATGGATATTCCAATCACTTGCCCTTACGTGAACCTCAACATCGCCAGCCCAAACAGTATCGCCGATTTTTATTTTCGCATTCAAGAAATCGGGACCAGCATTAGCATTGAACGTACCTATTTTTATAACGGAAATTGGCTCGTTATCGGTAGTACATAACGTGTCAAGCCGCATCAACTGATGTTGCCAGACATACTGCAAAAAAGCTTCTGTCATTATAGTAATTTCTTGGGCGTGGTTGCTTGAAATTCTTTGAGATAAAACGGCTCAAAATACGCCACATCGTCAAACTCTTGTCTGTCGTACATTTCCGATGCTATATCGCCGATAGTTTTTGCTGTCGTGTAAATACCGTCAACAAATGTTACATTGTCACCTTCCAGCGTCGCACGACATTTATTGCTGCCATCGCCACACAAGAAATAATGTTTTGTAGGTTCAAATGACCCTTTTGCCTCGTATGTTACAACCAAAGCATTTGTTTCACGTACATTCCTCATCTGCCAATCCCATTGCGACGTATATACTTCCATACGACGAGCGTCAATCATTGGCATATAGATATTTCCTTCGTCGTCGTTGTGTACAGCATTTTTGCACGAAAGAGCCAACGCTTGAAGCGTATCAACCGTAATGAGCGGCAACGAACAAGCATAACAAAGTCCTTTGGCAACCGATGCTCCTATACGGAGTCCCGTGTATGAGCCAGGGCCTTTTGACAATGCAATTGCATTACAATCAGCAATTTGTAAATTTCTTTCCTTGAGCAAGTCTTCAATCAAGACCGTCAATTTTTCGGAATGAGCATTTGGCTCGTTCAATTCCTTGAGAGCAACACAGTTGCCGTCTTCGTGGATTGCCACCGAACAAACGGATGTTGCTGTTTCTATGCTTAAAAATCTTTTCATGATATATATGGATTTCCGTGTTTTTCTTCTTCTACCGTGGTTGCGTACCCGTGCCCGCAGTAAACAGTCACGTCGTCGGGCAACGAAAGTATTTTTGTTTTTATAGATTGAATAAGCAACTGATAATTTCCCCCATACAAATCAGTTCGCCCTATACTTCCTGCAAATAGCGAATCACCACAAAAAAGCACCTTTGCCGACTCGCAATAATAACATACACCGCCAATACTATGTCCAGGTGTCTCAAGAACCTGGAATTGGCAATTCCCTATCGTAATTCTCTCACCTTCATACACATAATGTGAAATTGATGGTGGACGTTGAATCCCGATACCGAACATAATGCTTTGTTCTTCTGAATTGTCGATGTAATATTGTTCTTTGGCATCGCCGTAAAACGCAATTGATGGATATTGCTCCGCCAAAAATTTTGAGCCAAACGAGTGGTCTAAATGACAATGTGTGTAAAGCACTTTTGACGGCACTAAATTATTGTCGTTCAAAAAATTGACGAGCGCTTTCTCTTCTTCAGGGTAATAACATCCTGGGTCAATAATCGCACAATCTGACGAGTTTTCGTCATAAACCACGTACGTGTTTTCTTGAAACAAATTGAACGTAAACTGTCGTATTTTCATTTTGTGCGAATTAATGCCACAAAAATAAAAATATTTTAGAAACTAATATCTTTTTTCAATCACGTTCCAGTCGATAATCTGCCACAAGGCAGCCAAGTGGTCGGGACGACGATTTTGGTAATCCAAATAATATGCGTGTTCCCACACGTCGAACGTAAGTAACGGACACAAGCCCTGTTGAATAGGATTTGACGCATTTGTTTCTTGGGTAATCACCAATTTTCCGTTTTGATCAGACGAAAGCCACACCCAGCCAGAACCAAAGAGCGTCGCACCTTTTTTCTGAAATTCGTCCTTAAACGCATCAAACGAACCAAAGTCGCGAACTATGGCTTCTGCCAATTTCCCCGTCGGTGCTGATTTTGCAGTTTTACCGAATTGCTCAAAATACAAATTATGATTCAATATCTGACCAGCATTATTGCGAATACCACCTTCAGATTTTAGTACGATTTCTTCCAACGAAAGACCTTGAAAATCAGATCCTTGTACCAAATTATTAAGATTGTTCACGTACCCAGCCAAATGTTTTCCGTAATGAAATTCTATCGTCGATTTGCTAATCACAGGTTCCAATGCGTCAACTGCAAATGGAAGTTTCATCAATTCAAAAGCTTTTGTTTCCATATCGTACTATTTAATTAACATTGTAGCGAAAATACTATAAAATTTGGAATTTATCAAAACAACATCCTTGTTTGTACAATGATTTTTGAAAACAACGTGTATATTTGCTCCTACAAAGAGGTACGAATCACTTATGGGACGAATTTTAGCAATAGATTATGGCACAAAACGAACGGGAATTGCGGTTACCGATCCGTTGCAACTCATTGCCAACGCGTTGACAACGGTGCGAAGCTGCGATTTACTACAATTTCTTACGGACTATTTTGCCAAAGAACAAGTTGACCATGTGGTGATTGGAATGCCCACAACGCTTCGCAACGAACCGTCGGAGAATGCAAAATATGTGAAGATTTTTGAAAAACAGTTCCAAAAGGCGTTTCCCTCCATACCCATCAGCGAGATGGACGAACGATTTACTTCGACGATAGCTCACCAGGCAATGCTTGCCGGCGGCATGAAGAGAAAAGACCGTCAAAATAAAGAAGTTGTCGATAGCATCAGTGCCACCATCATTTTGCAATCGTATATGGAGCAAAAAAAATAGATTTCATCTATTTTTTTTATTTTCAACGTAGTTATTTATGCAAAAGCAGTACTTTCGTAGCAAAATAAACTATGTATGAAACGATTTCTTATTTTGCTTTTTCTCACACTCTCTATGCATGTTTTTTCACAAAATATCATTCGTATTAATCAAATAGGATTTCCCGTATCTCACGAGAAGTTCGCCATTGTTGCCGATGAAAAAGCCACTGATTTTGAACTGAGAAACGCTCAAAACGATAAAGTTGTGTTTCAAGGAAAACTTTCGGACGCTCGTTTTAGCAAATTCTCCGAAGAATACGTAAAATATGCCGATTTCACGGAATACAAAAATACCGGAACATATTATCTCTATTGTGACGGAAACAAATCAAACCCGTTTACTATACAAGACAAGGTTTATCAAGAAATTTCACAAGCTTCTATTCGTGCATTTTATTATTGGCGGGCGTCAACGGAGTTGTTGCCACAACACGCTACATGGCACGGAATAGATTTCTCTCGTCCTCTTGGTCACGCCGATACAGAAGTAAAAATTCATAAATCTGCTGCAACTCAAAATCGTCCGGCAGGCACTATCGTCTCAGCTCCCAAAGGGTGGTACGATGCAGGTGATTACAATCTTTATGTGGTAAATGCGGGAATTTCATTCCACTCGTTGGCATTTGCTTACGAACTGTTCCCAGAATACTACAAATCACTCCAACTCAATCTTCCCGAAAGCGGCAATGGCGTTCCCGACATTCTGAACGAGCTTAAGTGGGAACTGGACTGGTTGTTTGCCATGCAAGACGAGGATGGTGGTGTTTACACGAAATTGTCGTCGCTCCGTTTTTGTAGTATGATTATGCCTCATGAAGACAATCTGGAACGCTATATGATAGGAAAATCAACGGCGGCGGCTCTTGACTTTGCGGCAATGATGGCTATGGCTTCACGCATTTATAAACAATATGAATCGGTTTTCCCCGACGTTTCTAAAAAAGCTCTTACGGCTGCAAAAAAAGCATGGAATTGGGCAAAAGAAAATCCGACGATTTATTTTAAGAATCCAAGCGACGTTCACACGGGCGGTTACGTTGACACAAACGTGAAGGACGAATTTTTCTGGGCTGCTTCGGAATTATATATCACAACGGGAGACGAAAAGTTTTTCAAAGAACTTGATTTCAATTTTGATTTTTACATTCCCACATGGGGCGGTGTTGAAACATTAGGTTTAATGTCGCTTATAGCACACAAAGATATGTTGAAGAACCCGACGGTTGTTGAACAAAAATTCTCCGAATTAGCACAAAAGATTGCCACGTTTTTTAACGAATCTAATCACTGTATTCCCGTGAATAAATTCGACTGGGGAAGCAATGGAATGATTTCTTCGGCAGGTGCTTTGGCAGGATTGGCAAAACTAGTCTTAAACGACAGTCAAAACGAACAATACCACTTTGAACAGATTATGCAAAAATCATTTAGCTACATATTAGGAGCGAATCCTACGGGCTATTGTTTCGTGTCAGGATTTGGGACAAAATACCCTCGTCACTTCCACGACCGTCGTTGTACGTCTGACGGCATTGAGGAACCTATTCCAGGATATTTGGCTGGTGGTTCCACGAATTACGTCATTCGTGACTGTGGAGAAAAAGGATACCCAGCATTGACACCCGCTGGTTGTTATCGCGACGCTATTTGCAGTTTCTCAACCAACGAGATTGCCATAAACTGGAACGGACCATTTGCTTTACTTGCAGGAATGGTTGACAATTGTAACTAAGAATCTGGTTTAGATTAATAAAAATGTGGTTTAGGACACAAGCATTGCGTCCCTACAGATTTCAATTGTCAATTCTCAACTTTCAATTAAACAGCTTTGACAAACTCAACAAACATTAATTCTTTGTTCCCTCAAACTCATACGTTTTCACAACGTCCATGCCATGTGAATTAACGTAAGATTCTTGTTCAATAAATCTCAAAGTTAACGTTCCACTCTCGTTAGGAGTTATTTCGCACGAATACTTTCCTCCTTCGGAAACGGGAAGTCCCGTTGTAGTAACGTCAATACCGTCTTCGTCTTTTGAAATACTTTCATACACCTGACCGCAAAATCCGTCTCCGTTGACTGTGCTCACAACCGACATACTTTCAGTAGTAAACATCAAACTACCGCTATTTGAGTCATACACGCTTACCGATTTTATATTTTTACCATTTTTTCGAACATCCAACGAAACACGATTCGGTTGCGAAATTTCATTATTATTGGTTCTTTGGGTATAATTCAACATTCCAGTATAAATGCCGCAATATGGATTACGAACATCGTCATCTTCCTTTTTACAACCGAAAAACAACATTGAAGAAACAAGAACACTCAAAACAAAAATCTTTTTCATATCCGTAAATTTTAAATTGAACACAACAAATATAGAATTATTTCATTTGCTTGCAAAAAATGTTGGCATAGAAGATTAAACAACTATCTTTGCAAATAAAACATACGGATATGATAAAACCAATTATTGCATACGGAAATCCAGTGTTACGCAAAGTTGCTGGCGATATTGACAAAGATTATCCCAATCTTACGGAATTGATTGAAACAATGTTTGAAACAATGTATGCCTCCGATGGTGTGGGACTTGCAGCTCCGCAGATTGGTCTTTCTATTCGTCTTTTTGTGTTAGACGCAAATCCTTTTGTGGAAGATTACCCTGAAGCAAAAGGATTCAAAAAAGTGTTCATCAACCCACATATTGTTGAAGAAAGTGGCGACGAATGGATTTTTAACGAAGGATGCCTGAGTTTTCCTGGCATTCACGAGGATGTTTCCAGAAAATCAAATGTGAAAATCACCTATCTTGACGAGAATTTTGTTGAACATACCGACACTTTCTCGGGCGTTTGTGCTCGCGTTGTTCAACATGAATACGACCATCTCGACGGGAAATGTTTCATAGACCATTTAAATCCGCTCAAACGCCGTTTGTTGAGTGGAAAACTTAATAATATAGCCAAAGGAAAAGTTCACACGAAGTATAAAATCAAATTTTTTAAACCATAGAGAAGACCGTTAACCGATGACATTTTTTAAAGCCGCTGTGTCCGACATACGAAATTCGTTGTTGGCACGAAATCCGTGTGTATGCGTCACCACCGCATTCGTTCTCGGAATAATCCTTTATCGTATTGTTCCCTACTCCACTTCGATTCAGATTTGGACAATAACGCTCGTAGTTTCCGCTTTCGTATGCATAGCGTTGTCGAACGTGTGCAAAAAACTACATATCCATGTTTTATTGTGCTATTTCAGCATTGCCGGATACGTTTGTTCCGCCTTACACCAACAGCAATATGCTCTCATTCCCGAATCCGACATTGTAGTTGGGAGAATCATCAGCAACAACGAAGAAAAGTCCAAGACATACAAAGTGCTTCTTGAAACTATTGATAGAACGCCTTGCAAGTCTGTAGTTTACATCAAAAAAGATAGCAATTCACAATCGTTGTGCTATGGCGACGTCATTTCGCTCAAAAATACGTTCCGATTGATTGAAAACAACGATAGTTCCTCGTTTGACTACAAATTATTTCTTGCCAATCAATATATTTATTCACAGGCGTACGTTACTTCCACACAGTGGGAACGCGTCGGGCACCAGAATAGCATATCAGCTTTTTGTATGCAGTTTCGCAAAACAGCACTCAACACATTGAAAAACATAGGATTGACAGAGAAGAATCACCGACTTATAGCAGCCCTTACGTTTGGCGATAAATCGTTGCTCGACGATGATACGAAAAAAGAGTTCCAAACAGCTGGAGCTATGCATATTCTTGCAGTTTCAGGTTTACACGTCGGCATAATCAACGGATTGTTGTTGTTTGCATTCGCTTTTATTCGCAATCGTAAATTATTGTGGCTTAAGTTGTTGTGTTGTATTTCAGGAATTTGGGCCTATGCGTGCATCACGGGAATGAGTCCGTCGGTGCAACGAGCATCGATTATGTGTACGATGGTTTCGATTGCATTGCTTTTAAAACGACATTGTAGCACGTACAACACGCTTGCGGCAGCCGCTTTTTTTTCATTGTTTTTGTCACCTAACGATTTGTTTTCCATAGGTTTCCAATTATCGTATGCCGCCGTACTAAGCATTGTGTATTTCGGGACGCTCATACAGAATCTTTTCCATCCCGAAACGCCAATCGGAACGTATGTGTGGGGAATCATAGCAGTATCCGTCGCAGTGCAAATAGGTACAATGCCACTTACACTGTATTATTTCGGAATAATTCCAACATATAGTCTGCTTACCAACATTATAGTCATACCCTTGTCGTTCATCATTTTAACACTGACAATACTTGTCTTGGCGACAAGCTGGATTCCGTTGATTTCGAGCACGTTAGTCGCAATACTCAATTTTTTCACAACCTATTTGCAAGATGCGATTGCCGACATCAACAGTTTTCCCCATCCGCAAATCAACGTACAAATCTCGTTTGGGCAATCTTTATGGTTTTATACGATTGTAGGCATATTGGTTGTCGGCATCGAAATGTGGCAAAAACGGAAAGAAAGATTGGAACTAACAATGATATAATTATCATTGCATTCCATATTAGTAATTACACATAGTGTTCAATCACAATTTTTATTCCTATACCAATAAGAATCACGCCACCGATGATTCCAAAGCGTAGGACCGCACTTTTCCCGATTTTTTGTCCGAGAAACAATCCTAATATCGAAAATAGAAAACTTGTAATTCCAATAATAATGACAGCAAAAAGAATCTGATCAGGAATGGGAACAAAGATAACTCCCGTGGAAAGTGCGTCAATGCTAGTAGCAACAGACAATAGCAATACTGTTCCCCACGAAAAATGGGAACAGTCAGACTGTGATGTTTCATTCTCACGAATATCTTCCCAAATCATTTTTATGCCGATAAACGAAAGGATTGCAAGTGCTATCCAATGTGACACGGAGTCGATAAACTCGGCAAATGAGATGGTGACAAAAAATCCCACAAGGGGCATCAATCCTTGAAAAAGTCCAAAAGAAACGGGCATCTTTGCCGCATTGGCAATGTTCATTTCCTTACAACTGATTCCCGTAGAAACCGACACTGCGAGACAATCCATTGCTAATCCTATGGCCAACACTATGATGTCGAACAAACTCATCTATCGGGGTGTGATTTTTATGGAAACGGATTTCTTTACGTCAATCATACACAACAACTTGCCACCTTTTTCCGGAATGTCAGGAAGCTGCACCTCATCATAATTATGATTTACAATAACAAACGAATGATATTGTTTTTTCCCAACATCTATCATAAAGACAAAATCTTTTCCAAGGTTACATCCGTCGCCGTCCTTCCATATTTTTTCAAAGAACGTGTCAAAATCGGGTAACACGTATTTTGTGGCAAGTTTGTCGTAAAACTCTTTTGCATAAAAATACGCACGGGCCTTTTGTATGTCGGGAATTCCGTTACCATATTTCACATTGGGTTTGGCATATCGGTCGCCACTTCGCATAAACACTCGTTTGATTGCCTGTGCCGACGAGTCGGGAAATTCTTGCCACAATGTGGCACAACAACCAGCAATCAACGGACACGAGAACGACGTTCCGCCACTGCTGTTTTTAATAGTCCCGTTTGCCGTCACAATCGTTGGATACAAACCAAGAGCCATCACGTCGGGTTTTATTCTGCCATCGGACGTAGGTCCGAAAGAACTGAATTTTGTCTTTTTCCCATTCAATTTGCACGCTCCCACGGTAAGCACGCTGTCGGCATCGGCAGGCGACGTGATATATTTCCACTTTTCATCGCCAGAATTTCCCGCACTATTCACAAGAAGCATTCCTTTTGATGCGGCTATGTCGGCACCTACGGTTATTCTTGACGTATTTCCGTTCATTTGGGAATAGGTATAATTCTGCGTTTTGTCGTCAAACTCGCTATACCCCAACGAGGTTGAAATAATGTCGGCTCCGGCACTGTCGGCAACTTCGGCAGCGGCAACCCAGTTGTCTTCCTCCACTCTATATTCCGTTTCTTCCTCCTCGCTCCGAAGCAAGATGAAATTTGCACCCGGGGCAGTTCCCACCAACTTTCCAGGATAAAAACCGCCAATGAGCGAAAGCACCATCATTCCGTGACTTCCCGACTGGAAAATCGACGACGTGTCGCAGAATTTCGGCGTTCCCGTCATATCACGAGTGAACAAGATTCTATTCTCATCCCACAATTTCTGGAAAACAGCAGCTGAATCAACGTGGAGAAAACCCGCGTCAATCACGGCAATTGTCATATTTTGCCCATAATAGCCTTTCACGTGGGAAATATATGTTCCAAACATGATATGTTGCTGAATGGAATGACCATAAATGCTTATCAATAAAATTGTTGCATCTTTTGCTCTCTGTTTATTCACATCTGTTATAATTGATAAGTCTTGACTTATTGACGGCTGTTTCACCAATTTTCGTTTGTCGTTTTTGTATTTGATTGGTGGTGCAACATATTCCATATTTTTAACAAACGTCAATTTCGAAATCAAATCGTAGATTTCCTTTGTCTCAATATAGAAAACCGCCGAGTTGAACCATTTTGAACTGTTGCACAGCACGGCTCCCAAATCAGAAATGGTTGACAAATATTGCGGCGTGACAGGCAAATCCTGTTCCGTTATGGCAATGCCATATTTCTCCCGTCGTTCAATCGCCTTTTGACTTAAAAACTCCTGTGGACGATTGACAGAATACGGCGATTTATTCTTGTCTTTCATCGTAATTCGATATCGACCTTCGATAAACGACGTATTTTGTGCTTGTGCCGAAACGACGCAAACAAGCGAAAGCAATAGAATGGCAAAATAATTCTTCATAGTCATAGCAAAAAAAAGACCACCAAAGTGGTCTCTTTCAAAATTAAACGTTTTTATTAATTAAATCCTTTCAACTTTCCTGGATTTGGAATAACGGTAATGGCCGAAATGCCATATTGATTGCCGATGATTTTCTGTTCATTAGCTCCAAACATATAATCGGCCCAATCCAATTCTTTGTAGGTTGAAACCAAAATGGCATTTGCGTTTATGGAATTTGCATATTCAATAACTTCCTCTGCAAAGTCATCTTTTCCAGCACCTTCCACCTCGATATATTCAATTTTGTATTTATCCAAAACAGTTCTCATATGAACCAAGTTCGAGTAAATCTGCCGCTTAAGATTGGTATCGCTACTTTTTTGAACATAGAGATAAATTTTCGACTTGAAGAAATTGTTAAGATATACAGCCCATCCAACTTTTTGTTTATCCTCAGTCTTGTATTCTACGGTACATACAATATCACCAAAGTGTTCGTCGCGAGGAGGACGTTGCACTACGATGAACGGACAGTTAGAACCTTCAATCACCTTCAGAGCCCAACTTCCCGTAATTTTTTGCAAACCCTTCATTCCGTGAGTTCCCATAAACACGAACGGACATCCCATCTTATTGGCAACTTCGGTAATCGTAGTAAAGATATTTCCTTCGACAACCATACTTTGTGGCTTGAAATTATACTTTCTTTGAGCGTCCTCAACAACCACATTCAGTTGAGACATTGCATTGTCAATATCTTTTTTGTCATCAACAATGTGCAGCAACGTAACAGTAACATTACCAATAGTATTGGCGAAACGTATTGCATGCTGCATAGTATAGTCTGCAACGTTGGTAAAATCCCAAGCAACTAAAATAGTTTTCTGTAAAAGTTCCATAGTTCTAATATTTTTTTAACTTTGAGTGCTTTTAATTCTTGTTATAAAAAGCGTGTTAAAAATAATAAAAAAATTTTGGTTACAACGAAACACATAGTTTTTTTTATCGCACTCTTGTTGGGAGTACACGTTACAGCCCAACAGAGCGAGCTTGGTGTTCCCGTTTTTGAGAATATCTCGCCGTCAAAAATTTCGTTTGACGGACCCTATCAGGCGATTTCTCAAGATAATACCAATATATATATAAGTACGCCCCAAGGCATACTCTATTTCAACGGAATTTCGTGGAACAAAATTGAAACTCCTGGCAAAGCGATATTCTGCGACAAGCACAAAGGAAACATTTTTGTAGGTGCAAAAAATTTCATTGGCGAGATTACAAGCAACGAATTTCATCAGAAAGAACTCAAAAGCATCATCACTGATACTATCACGTTTACGGGAAATGTCACAAAACTCGTTTGCTACAAGAATCAACCGTATTTTATTGCTAACAATCTCCTTTATACGGTAACTAACGGGAATTTACAACAAATTCAGTTTGCCGAAAAAATAACATCCATTTTTATCGTTCGAGAACGATTTTTTATTTCGACAGCTACACAACTCTATGAATTTCATTCGGTAACAGACATTACTCCTCTTGTGAACGAAGCTGCCATTACGGGCATTTACTGCGACGGGGCGACAATATTACGTCTGAAAGACAGGTTTGTAAAACTTTTGTCTGACAATACCATAGTTGCATTCCCAACAGAGATTGATAACATCTTACGAGATGAGTTTGTCTGCTTCATTTCTGTAAACGATGATTTGATAATAGGAACAAAATCTCACGGCATTTTTGTCATAAACTCCCAAGGAGTGGTTCTCCGTGAATTTAGCGAGAACACAGGATTTATTAGCAATACCATCAACGACATTCTACTCGATAATAATTCCAATTTATGGGTTGCGACCAATTGCGGATTAATGCGAATAGAATTTAATTTGGCAATCAGTTGCTTTAACAAATTCACAGGACTCAAAGGCAACGTAAATGCAATCACACGATACAAGGGCACGCTCTACGTGGGAACCGACCGAGGAATATATACATTATTAAAAGGTCGTTTTGAACTATTTTTCAATGCACCGTGCAACTCGTTGGTAATATATAACGGACAATTGATTGCAGGAACGACAACGGGCTTGTATAATGTCATCACCAAAGAACATTATTTTATAAACCCTATAAAAAAAGTGTTCATTGTTGGAAATGAATTAGTCATAATCACCAAAGAACATCTTTCCTTTTGTCAGGAAAGCAAAGGAACGTATCCTTCAATACTTCCCATATTGCAGATTCCTCTACCCGATATTGAGATTACGACTATAGCAAGTGTCAAAGCCGATTCATTGTTGTTTTTAGGAACACAATCCGACGGATTGTGGTTGATACAAAAAACGGAGAACGGAAACTACGAAATTCTTCCGTGCGATTGGCAAGGGTTGCCCAATAATAACGGGCGAATAGATGTATTCAGCACAAAACTCGGTGTGTTATTTGCGACTCAAAACGCATTGTTTCGTTGTGACTCACAAAACAAGTTCTTTTATACAGACGGGAAAATCTTGATTCCAGAAGATTATAATAAGGTAAGAGTAACGACAGTTGCCGAGGATACCGACGCTAATCTTTGGTTCTCATTCAATGGAAATGGCTGTTACGCACAGCATCATGCTGTTGCATGGAACACCAATAATTTAGACCATTACACGTTGATTTTGGCACCATTTTTTAACCTCAGAGAATTCCATTCTGATGTCATTTTCCCTGAAGACAATTCCATAGTATGGTTAGGTGGTCCCGAAGGACTTATCCGCATGGATTTCAATAAGATGTCGGTCCGTAAAAAGCTGGGTGACATACAGATTTCGAAAATCGTAGCCGACAAAAAAGAATCTGTCTCGCCCTTTACGCAGAATCTTGTATTTCCATTCACGACAAAATCCATCATTTTTGAATTTTCATCAGTCGAATACGAAAATCACGACAATATCCAGTACTCTTGCTATCTCGAGGGACAGGACGACGTGTGGTCAAGCCCGTCGGTATTCAATAAGAAAGAATTCACCAACCTTCCGGCAGGAAAATATGCGTTTCACGTGATTGCGCAACGTCCTGGAGGTGCTCAATCAAACGAAGCTGTCTTCAAATTTGAGATACAGCGACATCCATTGCTTTCGTTTTGGGCATTTGCCTTCTACATAGCGGCGCTATTGCTCTTTATCTATTTACAATACAAGGCATACAAAAAACGATTGATTCAAGCGGCACGACGCAGAGTTCAGCGTTCTAACAAAAAATATTCTTCTGAAACAAAAGAATCTCAGAATCAAGATAATACCGAGTCAACCGACGATTTTGGAGAAAACACGAATCTTCAGGTTAAATCAGATTCTTTTGATTTTGCGACTGTCTTATTCTCTGATTTCAAAGGATTTACACAATTGACAGAGACGCTTCCCGCCGAATCGCTCATACAAGAACTTGAACTCTATTTCTCTGAATTTGATGCAATTATAGAGAAATACAATATCGCAAAAGTAAAAACGTTGGGCGACTCGTATATGTGTGCCGGCGGTATTCCGAAGAAAAACACGACAAATCCCATAGAAGTGGTTGCCGCCGCATTGGAGATTCAATATCGCATACGCGAAATGCAGAAAGACGTTGCCGAAGATAAGAAATGGGGCGTACGAATCGGTATTCATACTGGAACGCTCATTACCGGAATGATAGGTGATAAACAGCAAACCTTCGACGTGTGGGGTGACAGCGTAAAAATTGCTTCGTTGATTGAAGAAAAAGGCGAAGTCGGGCAAGTGAGCATTTCAGAAAATACATACTTCCTCATCCGTGAATTTTTTGACTGTGAATACGGAGGAAAGATTATCCTAAAAAATAATGGCGACAAGAGTGACATCTATTATGTTACAGGTTTCAAAAACGCTTTCGCCGATAAAAATTGTAAAATGTTACCTAACGAGACGTTCAATAGAAAACTTGACCTAATAAAATTTGAAGGTTTGGAGCAAAAAATGTACTCGTATTTCGAGGAAAAACTGCCCAAGACGCTATATTATCACAACATTAAGCACACAATTGACGTGGTTGTGCAAGTGGAAAACATCGGTTATGCCGAAGGTATTTCCGACACCGAGATGTACATTTTGAAAACGGCGGCTCTATTCCACGATTCTGGTTTCATCAATGCATACAAGAATCACGAGCAAGAAAGTATCGCCATAGCACGGCGAATACTGCCCAAAGAGGGCTATTCTCAAGAGCAAATCGACCAAGTATGTGAACTGATAAATGCAACTATTTTAACCGAAGAACCAAAAAATCTGCTCGAATGTATCATACGTGACGCAGATTTAGATTATCTTGGTCGGGAAGATTACGTACCTGTTTCTCGTGAACTCTACAAAGAGTTACTTGAACATAAGCTGATAAAGAAAAATGAATATGAATGGTGCTTAGGACAAGTAAAATTTTTGGAGGAACATAAATACTACACGTCTTACTCGCGTAGTCAACGAAATCCGGGAAAAGTTCGTCATCTTCAAAAAATACAAGAACAAATAACAAGATTTAATAACATAAATTAAAATTTAAAAATATGATAGATTGGGCAAATTTACCATTTGGGTATTTAAAGACAAAGTCGAATACCCGCTGTCTGTTTAGCAACGGCAAATGGGGAAAAATGGAAATTTCCGAGAGCGAAAACATCAATATGCACATGGCTGCTACTTGTCTTCACTACGGACAGGAATGTTTTGAAGGTTTAAAAGCGTATCGTGGCAAAGACGGAAAAATCCGTGTGTTCCGTTGGGAAGAAAATTCAAAACGATTGAACCGCTCGGCTGCACGTGTTGGTATGCCTGAAGTTCCAGCAGAACTTTTCAAAGAGATGTTGTTTACATTGGTTAAAGAAAATGCTGATTTCGTGCCACCATACGGAACGGGCGCATCATTGTACATTCGTCCGTTGATGATTGGTATGAGTCCACGTCTTGGTATCAGTGCTTCTACAGAAGTATTGTTGATTTTGTTCTGTAGTCCTGTTGGACCTTACTACAAAGGCGGTTTCAAACCTATAAAAGTGATTGTTGAACGTGGTTCCGACCGTGCCGCTCCACTGGGAACAGGTACAGTAAAAGTTGGTGGAAACTACGCCGCTGCATTGAATATGTCAATTAAATCACACGAGATGGGCTACGGTGCAGCTTTGTATTTGGATCCAAAAGAGAAAAAATACATTGACGAATGTGGTCCTGCTAACTTCTTTGCAATCAAGGGTGACAAATACATTACGCCCAAATCAACGTCAATTTTGCCTTCAATCACTAATATGAGTTTGCAGGCATTGGCTGAGAAAAAAGGTTTGACAGTGGAAAAACGTCAAATTCCATTGACAGAACTTGCTGAATGCGACGAAGCAGCAGAATGCGGAACAGCAGCAGTTATTTCACCGATTTCGGCTGTATTCGACCCTGATGAAAATAAGACCTACACGTTCGGCGACCAAGTTAATCCAGGCAAAACCTGCGTTGACTTGTACAACACGCTTGTCGGCATTCAATATGGCGACATAGCCGACCCGTTTGGTTGGATTTCGTTTGTGGAATAAAATAGATTGTTACATTGTAGAGACGTGCCATGGCGCGTCTCTACATTTTTTATAAGAAACACATTGATATCTCTTATTTCTTGGATAGATGCTGTTGTGACAATAGTTTTACTATTTGTCATTTTTTTTATTGCACACAATATCCAAGAAAAAAACATTGAACGTTTTGCGTATTACTCGCATTTCAAACGGGCTCTTTTTCTAAAAATCTTTTCTGGAATCATTTTCTGTCTCGTTTACGTGTTTTATTATGGTGGTGGCGACACCGAATACTATTATACGGGAACTCGTAGCATCCTTAGAATGGCGGGAAAAGATTTCGGAGCATTCATACGACTACTAATCGGCGAACGGACAATGGAACTTCGTTCGTTATTTGACATACACACAGGATGGCCTACCTATTTCAAGGACGCCAACTCGTGGGCAGTTTGTCGTTTCTCAATCCCATTCTATATTTTAGGATGTGGTTCCTATTTTGGAATGACAATGATAATGAACATATTATTGTTTATTCCATTTTGGCGTTTTTATAAGATGATTCTTAGAATCTACCCAAAATCGGCTAACATTTCCGCCATAGCCGTGTTCTATGTTCCTTCGGTTTTATTTTGGGGGTCTGGATTATTGAA
>JAGCOW010000066.1 GCA_017642535.1 Bacteroidales bacterium
CCGAGCAAGTTGAAGAAGTTGTAGAGCAGGCAGAACAAGTCGCTGAAGAAACGGAACAAGTCGTTGAAGAAGTTCTGGAAGAAGAGGAAACCCCAATCTTCGAAAAACAAACTACCGACGTTAACGACATTACTACAGAAACTACAACCACCGAACAAATTCAAGAAGTTGTTGAAGAAGTAGCAAAAAGCTAATCATTAGCCGACAGAATACTTCGAGAATATCGTGAACGCAAAGAACGGCAAGCACAAGAAAAGGCAGAAACTTCTTCAATAACAGAAGAGTCTGTATCTGAAGAACAACAACACGTTACCGAACAAGTAGAAGAGATTGTAGAAGAGACGGAACAAGCCGTTGAAGAATCAGAGCAGGTCGTAGAAGAAGTTCATGAAGAAACTTCTATCGTCGAGGAACAATTTACCGACGTTACCACAGAAACAGCAGCTGTCGAACAAGTAGAAGAGATTGTAGAAGAGACGGAACAAGTTGTTGAAGAGCAAGAGAATGAAATACAAGAAGTTGTAGAGGAAAATATACTTGCACCAGTCGAAGAAACTATAGAAGAGACGATGTGCACATCGTCTCTACAAGAAGACTCCTCGGTTGTTGCAGAAGAACAAACTACCGACGTTAAAGACATTACCACAGAAACTACAACTACCGAACAAGTTGAAGAAGTTCAAGAAGATCTGCAATCCTTGAATTTTACTCCGATAGACATAGAATATGATTCGGAAACGGTTGTTGAGGATGCAAAGGAAGATGTTCCTTCTGACGAAACAATTGATTTTGAAGCTCTCTTTGAAAATTCCGACGAAAAAAAATCGGAAGAAAAAGAGGTATCCATTGTCGAAAACAAAGAATCTATTGAAAAACAAGAAGAAACGATAGAACAAAAGGAAGAAATTGTAGAAGAACCTATTGTTGACGAGCAACAGCAAACAGAAGTTGCTCACGAAGAGGCAAAAACGACTCCTGAACCGATAGAGGAAGCTCCCAGGCGACAAGAATGGTTTTTCCGTGACCCAAATAAACGAGAAGATTCGAAAAAAAATAGTCTCATCGAAAAATTTCTTGCGGAAGTTCCGAGTAATTATAGAATTGTTGCAGATGAGTCAAACGACTTCGGCAAAAATCGCGAGAACCTTGCAGAATCAAGAGCTCCACAGTACGATTATGTAAGTGAATCGTTGGCAAAAATATACCTCCGACAAAATCTTTTTGACGAGGCAATTGAAATCTATGAGAAATTACGTTTGAAAAATCCAGAAAAAAGTGTTTACTTTGCGAACCGAATTTCGGAGATTAAACAACTAAAAAAGTAAGATAGTATGGTAGTCATTAATGTATTGTTGATAATTGTAAGTATTTTATTGATTTGTGTAGTATTAATCCAAAACTCAAAAGGTGGAGGTTTAATGTCTTCTCGATATGAAATGGGTGTTGCCCGCACAACGGATTTCGTTGAAAAAGCTACGTGGACTTTGGCAGGTGCTTTGGTTGCATTATGCATCGTTTTAACGGCTTTGTTGCCAAGAAATGTGGCACAAGAATCTCGTTCAACTTTTGAAGACAATGCACCAGCAGTTCAAATGAACGTTCCATCTGACGTTCCGACTGCAGAAGATTTCCAAGAATAAATAAATTGTTCTCATAAGTTTTTTGGTTGATAGTGGGTGTCAATATGTCATAATATTGACACCTTTTTTTGTGTTTGTCATACAAAGATTCTTTTTCTTCTGCCAAATTTTCAAAAAATCGTGTTGGCACAAAATATGACAATACAAAGTCAAAAATTTAAAAGTGTAATCTAAAAATATAAACTATGGCAGAATTTAAAGGAAAACCACTTGCAGGCAAGGTTTTAGTAAAACCTGAAAGTGCTGAAGAAAAAACGGTTTCGGGAATCATTCTTCCTGATTCGGCAAAGGAAAAACCTCTTCAAGGTAAAGTTATAGCAGTTGGTAAGGCAAAAAAAGATGAAGAAATGGAAGTCACTGTCGGTGACACTGTTTTGTATGGCAAATATGCTGGTACGGAAATAACATTTGACGGAGAAAAATATCTCCTTCTTTCTCAATCTGATGTTCTTCTTATATTGTAAAATCTAAAATTGTATAAATCATGGCAAAAGAAATAAAATTCGATATTGATGCTCGCGAATCTTTAAAAAGAGGCGTTGATGCATTGGCTAACGCAGTAAAAGTAACTCTTGGTCCTAAAGGTCGCAATGTAGTTATTGAAAAGAAATTTGGTGCTCCGCAAATCACAAAGGACGGTGTGACAGTAGCAAAGGAAATTGAACTCCCTGACGCTTTCGAGAATATGGGCGCTCAAATGGTTAAGGAAGTTGCTTCTCGTACGAACGATAACGCAGGTGACGGAACTACAACTGCAACCGTTTTGGCTCAGGCAATTGTGAGCGTAGGTTTGAAAAACGTTGCAGCAGGAGCAAACCCAATGGATTTGAAACGTGGTATTGACAAGGCAGTCGCTGCCGTTGTTGCAAACTTGAATTCTCAAGCTGAAGCAGTTACGGTAGAAGGTGAAAAGGTTGAACAAGTTGCTCGCATTTCGGCAAACAACGACGAAGAAATCGGTAAATTGATTGCCGAAGCAATGAAGAAAGTGAAGAAAGAGGGCGTCATCACCGTTGAAGAAGCCAAAGGAACACAAACAACTGTTGAAGTTGTTGAAGGTATGCAATTCGATCGTGGTTACATTTCTCCATATTTCGTGACAAACACTGAAAAAATGGAGGCAGTGCTTGACAATCCTTACATTTTGATTTACGACAAGAAAATTTCTTCGATGAAGGAAATCATGCCAATTCTTGAAGCAACACTTCAAACAAATCGTCCTCTTTTGTTGATTGCAGAAGATGTTGATGGTGAAGCTCTTACAGGTTTGGTATTGAACAAACTTCGTGGTTCTTTGAAAATTGCCGCTGTGAAAGCTCCTGGCTTCGGCGACAGAAGAAAAGAGATGTTGCAAGATATTGCCATTCTTACGAACGGAACGGTTATCAGCGAAGAAGTTGGATTGAAACTCGAAACTACTACAATAGACCAATTAGGTCAATGTGAGAAAGTTTCTATCAACAAGGAAAATACGACTATCGTTGGTGGTAAAGGTTCTAAAGAAGATATCAACGCTCGTGCGACACAAATCAAGGCACAAATTGCTGCAAGCACGTCGGATTACGACAAAGAAAAACTTCAGGAACGTTTGGCTAAATTGGCTGGTGGCGTAGCAGTTCTTTACGTTGGTGCTACAACCGAAGTAGAGATGAAAGAAAAGAAAGACCGTGTGGAAGATGCATTGAGTGCAACTCGTGCCGCTGTTGAAGAAGGTATCATCCCAGGTGGTGGTGTGGCTCTTATCCGTGCTCAATCAGCATTGGAAGGTTTGACAGGTGCAAACGAAGATGAAAATACTGGTATAGAAATCATCAAACGTGCTATTGAAGAACCTCTTCGTCAAATTGTTGCGAATGCAGGAGGCGAGGGTTCCGTTGTTGTAAACAAAGTACGTGAAAGCAAAGGCGATTTGGGTTACAACGCTCGCACAGAACAATACGAAGACTTGAAAAAAGCTGGTATCATTGACCCGAAGAAAGTAACTCGTATTGCTCTTGAAAATGCAGCTTCTGTTGCTGGAATGTTGTTGACAACAGAATGTGTATTGGCAGAAGAAAAGAAAGATGAACCAGCTGCTCCAATGGGTGCTCCAGGAATGGGCGGCATGGGAGGAATGATGTAATCATACATAATTTCAATAAAAAAAGAGGATGTCCCGAAAGACATCCTTTTTTTATTTCCACTAATTTTCAATAAGTGTACCAATTGCATAGCACAAAAAAAGATGTTTTTCTACAATGTTTGTAACATTTTATTTGAAAAATCTTAACAGCATCTGATTGTTCTTGTATCTTTGCCTCAATTTAATTGCCATGTACGACGTATTAAACGACAGTGTCTTGCAGAAAATATCGGAAATTGCCGATGCCGAAGGAGTTCAGGCATTTGTGATTGGTGGTTTTGTGCGTGATATTTTTCTTCGCCGTCACAACAACGACATCGACATTGTGACGCTTGGCAATGGCATTGATTTGGCAGAAAAAACCGCCCATGCAATTTCTCCGAAACTAACTGTTTCTGTTTTCAAAAATTTCGGTACGGCTATGTTCCGCTACAACGGAATGGAATACGAATTTGTTGGCGCTCGTAAGGAGTCGTATTCGCACGATTCACGTAAACCGCACGTTGAAGCTGGCACATTGGAAGAAGACCAGAATCGACGGGATTTTACGATAAACGCTCTTGCTCTTTCGCTCAACAAGGAGAATTTCGCCGAATTGCTCGACCCGTTCAACGGCTTGCAGGATATGAACGACAAAATCATTCGCACGCCACTTGACCCTGCTCTCACGTTTTCCGACGATCCATTACGAATGATGCGGGCTGTGCGGTTTGCGGCACAATTGGATTTTACGATAGAAGAGAAGACTTTTGAGGGAATTCGTCAGATGAAAGAGCGAATTTCCATTGTTTCGATGGAACGCATTATTGATGAATTCAATAAGATAATGATGACGGAAAAACCGTCGCGTGGAATTGTTTTGCTTGACAAAGCTGGATTGTTAGAACTTATATTCCCGGAACTTTCAAAGCTTAAAGGCGTAGAAGTCATCAACGGTTGTGGACATAAGGATAATTTCCTCCATACCTTGCAAGTGCTTGACAATGTGGCTGAAAAAAGCGACAATCTTTGGTTGCGCTGGACAGCTCTTCTTCACGATATAGGAAAACCTCGAACGAAGAAATTCTCAGAAACAATAGGGTGGACGTTTTATGGTCACGAAATCGTCGGTTCGAGAATGGTTCCCGACATATTTCGTCGCCTGAAATTGCCAATGAACGAAAAACTCAAATACGTACAAAAACTCGTACTTCTTCATTTGCGACCAATTGCTTTGGTTGACGAAGAAGTGAGCGATTCTGCTGTTCGTCGTCTTCTTTTTGATGCAAGCGACGATATTGACGACCTTATGCTTTTGTGCGAAGCCGATATTACTTCAAAAAATGAAATTAAGGTAAAAACCTTCTTACAAAATTTCCAGTTAGTTCGCGAGAAGCTCAAAATCGTTGAAGAAAAAGACGCACTCCGCAATTGGCAACCACCAATCACAGGTGAGGAAATTATTGAAACATTTCATATTCAACCTTCCAAAGAGGTGGGAATCATTAAGTTGGCAATCCGCGAAGCAATTCTCGACGGTGTGATTGGCAACAACCATGACGAAGCGTTCGCTTTTATGCTTGAAAAAGGGAAAGAATTGGGACTTGCAAAATAGTCTCTTTAAATCATAACGCTATCTGCACCAATAGATTACCTCGTATTTTCTTCTGTTCGGGATACAAGGAATATGATTCGGGCAATGGGAAATCATTAGCATAACGGGTTTGAGCAAGTTTCATTTCCAACGAAAGTCTTTGCGAACATTTCCATTTTGTTACTACGTACCAATATGTTCCTGCATAATAATATTGGGCACTTGCAAAAACATACTGCACATCGTCTTCCCACGCATATAATCTATTGTCGTATGACGCGTTGAACTGGGCAAAACGTATGCTGAACGTAAGGTGGGGCAAAGGTTTCCAAACCACATCCTCATAAGTCAATACGCCATAGTCATTGTTTTGTGTGGAAAGTCGAACTGAGAATTTCAATTGCAAATCATTGCTAATGGGTAAACTTGCATATAACGTGTGCATCCTTTTTGTTGTCAACCCTAAAGAATCACCTGTCTGCACAGACTGCGAAAGTTGATAGTACGCCGAAAGTCCTTGAAAAGTCTTACATAACAGTTTCATCTTCAATACATTACCTTTTTCGATTGATTGTTCCAATGATTTTGCGGGAATGTAAAACAAATCATGTGATCCATACAATGTCACATTTGAACCAAGTCGCAGACGAAAACTTGTTGTTGCACCTTTCTCGTTACTTACAGAACTTTGTTTGCCAATGGCAGACGACATAAAACTTTCATATTCAGACTGGTACAACCGAAAACTTTGAGAAAGTTGTACATTGTCATTCAAAGAATATTGTACGCCGTGAATGGTGGCAAAATCATATTTCTTATCAAGAGCGAATTCGCCATACAGACGAATTTTTCGTTTGAAATACGAATAAAACACTGTTGCATTTGTCAGTTTGGAGGATTTTTCTTCCAAAGAGAAACGATGTTGCAACCATGCACAGCCAATTCGTAGTCGATTCGTCGAATATTGCAGATGACAACCATAGAGCGAATAGTCGATTGCTTCTCTTGAATTTTGTTCCGACAAAGTTCGATGATAGCCCGTCTTTTGGATTGTAAACGGAAAATCATCGTCATTCTTGAGTTTTCCGTCTAATCGACGAAAAGAGAAAAATGGTGTCAGCTGTAATTGCTTCAGTCGCAAACTTATTCCACAACCACGCGAAAACAAATATTCCGACGTGGAACTATGTTTTGAGAGTAGATTCGCCGTACTTCCGCTTGTCTCCAAAGAATTGCCGAAACTGCCGCCTTGTGCCAACGCTAATCCTTGCGCAATGGAGATTCGATAATCGCCAATCACTGCATTCGACACAACACCACGGTTTTTCAATTGTACATAAAAAGACTGAGAATCAAATCCTTGTGGCAGTGCATACGATTCGCCCATATCTTTTTTCAACGTACATCCCCAATATAAAGAATTGAATGACTGAAAACGGTAGCGCAACACATGTTTCGTTGCCCCGCCTGCATAATGATAGTAATCTTTATATTCCTCCGTATCGACATTCGTAAAAGTGAACGTTGATGCAAAAATATGTTTTCCGCCAGCAATCAAATCTTCAACCGATTTCATCTTGGAAACTGGTGCAACCGAGAGGAAATATGACAGCAAGCGAGATTTTTCCAACGGCAAGCCCAACACGTATTGTAACTCGTAAATGCTGTACAATGGGGCATTGTGCGAAACGTAAAACAACAAACTCTGCTTCTCGAAATCGCTGAGAAAAAACAGCATATTGCAGTCGTCTTCAGTCAAGTCATTGACATTGATTTTATGATTGTACAATTCCTCCAAACCCGAAATGTCGTCTTCGGAATATTCAACATCGGAGTCCAGCACGTTGGAAAGCAACGTTTCCCACTCCTGCGAGCGACACAATATCGGCACACACAAGCAAGCACACACAATTATCGTGTATTTTATAAGAAAACGCGGCATTTTCATATTGCAAATATACATTTAATTGAGTTTTTTTTACATTTGTACAAATCAATTTCGCATGGAAAATTCAATGAACGATATTCAAAAACTTGTGCAAGAAATTGCTACATACTGCAATAGTTATACTTCGGCAGATTCAATTCCGACAATAGAAGTCGATATTTTAAAACAAAAAACACGAGAATTGTACGACAAACTTTCTCGCATAGATTCTGCTGTTGTGGAACAATCAACGCAAGAAAAATGCGAACAAAAAGAATCTGTACAAGTTGTTGAACCTCAATTTGCTGAATGTCAGCAGGAGGAAGAAAAACCTGTGGAGATACAAGAACCAGAAATCGTTCAACAGGAAACTACGATTGACGAACAGCCAGTGCAACCTGTTTCAACTGTTACTTCTGAAACAGGAAAGAAAAATATTGAAACCGTTAACGACCGATTATCACATATTTCGGAATTAACCCCCGACACCTTTGGCTTCAATGACCGTATTCATTATCGAACGCTGCTTTTCAATAACGATAAGGATTTGTTTGAAAAAACGATTGCTATCATCAACGAGAGTGAATCGTTCGACAGTGCCCTACAATATCTTCGGGAACATTTCGATTGGGATTATGAGAAAAACGATGTGAAAAAATTCATTACGTTCATTAAACGCAGATTTCAATAATATGGGAAAACTCGTAGTGGTTCCAACGCCAGTCGGGAACCTTCAAGACATGACGTTTCGTGCTGTTGAGGTGCTTAAATCGGCGGATTTGATTCTTGCCGAAGATACTCGTACATCGGGAAATCTGCTCAAACATTTTGGCATTGAGACCAAAATGATGTCACATCACAAATTCAACGAGCATGCAACAATAGAGCGAACACTCGACATTATTCGTGCAAATTCTGTTACAGCCATGATTTCCGATGCTGGCACACCATCTATTTCCGATCCGGGATATTTTCTGACGAAACATTGTGTTGAAAACGATATTGAAGTGGAATGTTTGCCCGGTGCAACGGCATTTGTTCCTGCTCTCGTAATGAGCGGCTTCACAACCGACAGATTTTGTTTCGAGGGCTTTCTCCCTCATAAAAAAGGTCGTCAAAGCAGATTATTGGCCTTGAAAGACGAAACACGCACCATTATTTTCTATGAATCGCCTCACCGTGTTGTAAAGACATTGACGCAAATTCAAGAATTTATCGGAGAACGCAACGTTGCCGTTGTGCGAGAAATCTCAAAAATTTACCAAGAAGTAGTTCGTGGCAGCATTCCTACCGTCATCAAGCATTTTCAGGAAAAACAACCCAAAGGCGAATTTGTCCTACTTGTTGCAGGGAAGGAAGATACCATAAATCTCGAAGATGATGAAGAATAATTCTCAATTCTCAATTGTCAACACCCACAGCCACGTATATGACGAAGCATTCGACGCTGACCGCGATGAGGTTATCAAGCGGGCTGTTTCGCAAAAGGTGACAAAAATTATTCTTCCCGACATAGACTCGACCTCGCGTGAACGAATGTTTACGGTTGCTCAGCAATATCCCGACACTTGTTTTCCCATGTTGGGACTGCACCCAACCTCGGTTAATGAACATTATGAACAAGAATTACAGGCAGTGTATCGGGAGATAGACCAACGTGCCATTGTCGGCATTGGCGAAATTGGCATCGACTTGTATTGGGATAAGACATTCTTGGAACAGCAAGTCGAGGTTTTTTCAAAACAGATGTGCATTGCCCAAGAACGGGATTTGCCCGTCGTTATTCACGTTAGAAAGGCGTTCAACGAGACGTACAAGGCACTCCGAGATTTGCCCTCGCAAAATTTCAAAGGCATTTTTCACTGTTTTTCGGGTTCCAAGGAAGAAGCGCTCAAAGTGATAGAAATGGGCTTCCACATTGGTATTGGTGGTGTTCTCACGTTCAAAACCTCGCATTTGCCCGAAGTGGTGAAACTCATTCCTCGCGATAAGATTGTGCTTGAGACCGACGATCCGTATCTCACGCCAGTTCCGCACCGTGGCGAACGCAACGAACCGGGGTATGTGGCTCTTGTAGCTGAAAAACTTTCTGAGATATTGCATTGCTCACTTGACGATGTAATGGATTTTACGACGAATAACGCCCTTTCTATTTTCAATATCTAATGCTTCCCGTTTTTGAGACATATTTTACTCGTTTTGAGGCATTTCCACAAAGATTATCAGAGCCAGTAAACAAAAATGTAGGCATTATCGTGGCAATTCCTTGCTACAACGAACCCGATATTCTCAAAACCTTGCAGTCGCTATTGGCGTGCGAAAAAACTGATTGTGCCGTCGAAATTATTGTGGCAGTCAATTATAGCGAAATGGCATCACAAAGTGCCAAAGATTTTAATGCGTTGACATACAAGGAATTGTGTTCTTTCACAAAAACACATTCTTCCGAAAAGTGCAAAATTTTGCCCATTTTCACACCCGATATCCTAGCAAAACAAGCAGGAGTGGGCTATGCTAGAAAAATAGCCATGGACGAGGCAACGCACCGTTTTGCCTCCATCGACAATCCCGATGGAATTATTGTAGCGTGCGACTCAGACTCTCTTGTGGCACACAATTATCTTCGTGAAATAGAACAATTTTACGCTACGCATCCGACTTGCACTGCCGCCAATATCTATTTTGAACATCCACTTGAGGGTGAACTGCCGTCGACACAATATGAAGCTATTGCACAATATGAATTGCATTTGCGCTATTATGTGGAGCAACTCAAACGAATAGGGTTTCCGTACGCATATCACACCGTTGGGTCAAGTTTTTCATTACGAACAAAGACCTATTGCCGACAAGGAGGAATGAACAAACGTCAGGCAGGCGAGGATTTTTATTTTCTTCAGAAACTGTTTCAGACCGAACGCATAGGAGAAATCAACACAACTACCATTTTCCCGTCTTCCCGCATTTCTGACCGAGTGCCGTTTGGTACCGGCTTCGCAATGGGAAAACTTATGACGATGGAGCAACCGCTCTATCTATCATACACTAACGAGAGTTTCTCCGTTTTGCAAGCATTTTTCTCTCTCATACCCAAATTAAGGAAAAACGACGATGTGAAAACGCTTTACGCAAGTCTGCACCAGTCGTTACAAGATTTTATCCCGTTTGAGGAATTCGAAAAAAAAATCAACGAAATAAAAATGAATACAGCTACGGAAGTTCAGTTTCACAAACGATTCTTTAACTGGTTCAACGGCTTTCAGATATTCAAGTACCTGAATTTTTGTCACACGAGCACATTTGAAAAAAAGCCCGTCACGATTGTTGCGGCAGAGTTGCTTGCCATAGCGTCAACCGACACGTTTTCTCTTCTGAAAGAGTATCGTTATAGACAAAAAAAGGGGTGAACAACATTGTCCACCCCAACGATTATGATGAAGAAAAAAACTATTTCTTTTTTGGTACGACCGTTCCGGTAAATACGAGCGTCTGCTCCGTAGGTTTTGCATTCGAGGTTACGACAGCCGTTTTGGAGAATTTACCGCCAGTAGCGGCATCAAACGTTACCTGAATTTCGCCTTTCTGACCAGGCATAATAGGCACTTTGGGCCAAATAGCATCGGTACAGTTGCACGCAGGTTCAACTTTTGAAATAATCAATGGTGCATTTCCCGTGTTGGTAAACGTAAACACCACGTCAACCGGAATACCTTGAGGAATATCTCCAAAATTATAAGAATCTTTGTCCCACGTAATGGCAGGAGATTTCAAATCGCTTACGCTCAATTGCTTCTTTTCATCTGGGTCACCCCATTGTGCAAATGTCACAAAAGGAAGAACTGTCGCACATAACAAAGCTAAAATAATTCGTTTCATAGTTTCTATTTTTAACATTAGACAAAGAACGTAATAAAAAAGTTACATTCAAAACACTTTTTTTACAAACAAATACCTTGCCAAAAATCAAAAATTGGGAATAGGGTTAAAATAAAAAAGCCCTATCGGTTGGACAGGGCTTTGAGATAAGTATTATAAGAAATATTATTTCTTGTTCAAATATGCTTGTACTTCCGAGTTAGGAACGATTTCCTCAGTGAAGACATAAGCACCTGTTTTTTCAGACTTTACAGCTTTGATAACTTTTGTAAACTCTTTACCAGCTCCTTTTTGAAGGGTTGCAACTACTTTCTTTGCCATGACCTAAATTATTTAATTTCTCTGTGAACTGTTACTTTACGTAAGTAAGGATTGTATTTCTTCATTTCCAATCTGTCAGGAACATTTTTACGATTCTTTGTCGTAATATAACGAGACATTCCTGGAACACCGCTTTCTTTTTGCTCCGTGCATTCAAGAATAACTTGTACTCTATTGCCTTTCTTTGCCATTGCTGTTAGTATTAATAGTTTTGAATATATCCTTTTGCTTTCGCGTCTTTAAGAGCTTGGCTAAGGCCTTTTTTGTTAATTGTTCTGATTCCGTTTGCTGAAACACGGAGAGTAATCCATCTATCTTCTTCTGCTAAATAGAATTTCTTTTCGATAAGGTTTACATCAAAAACTCTCTTCGTCTTTGCATTTGAGTGTGAAACATTGTTTCCGCTCATTGCTCTCTTTCCTGTAATTTGACAAATTCTATACATTGTATCTACTATTTGCTAATTTGTACTCGTTCCTTTGAAATTGGGTTGCAAAATAACATAATATTTTTCAAAGAAAAAAATATCTGTAAAAGTTTTTTCAAAAAAGCACAACAAATATATGCTTTATTCTGTAACAACGTGCTTTCCCGGTACATTTTTAATGAGTTGTTTTTAAAAAAGAGGATGCCCCCGTACAAAAGGCACCCTCCACCACAAAACACAATACGACAAAATCGCTATTAGTTGTATGCCGACTCGCCGTGTTCGTACACATCAAGTCCTTCTTCTTCGATACGTGCCTCGACACGTAATCCGAATACTTTCTTAATCAATAGGAATATCAACAATCCACAGCCAAACGACCATCCTGCGATGGCAAGTTCGCCAATCAATTGTGTTCCAACGCTGTAGCCACATTCAGGGAATGCGAACACACCAGTGAGGATTGTTCCTGTGAAACCAGCCATACCGTGTACCGAAACTGCACCAACAGGGTCGTCAATGTGCAGACGGGCATCGAAAAAGCGTACGCAGAAACACATCACCATTGAAGCGATTGCTCCGATAACAGCTGCTGCCCAGATAGGCACGCAGTCGCATCCTGCAGTGATTCCCACCAAGCCGGCAAGGATACCGTTGCACACCATCGACAATGATGGTTTTCCGAATACTACCCATGTGTAAATCAACGCTACAATGGCACCTACGGCAGCGGCAATGTTTGTCGTTACGAATATGTGCGACATAGCCGACATGTTTTCAAGAATGCCACCGCCATAGCAATCAGGATCAACTGCACCAGTAGCGGCAACGGTAGAGCCAGGGTTGAAACCGAACCAGCCCATCCACAGAATCCATACGCCAAGAGCAGCCAAGGCAAGACTATGACCAGGGATTGCGTTTGAACGGATAGTTCCGTCCGACAATTTCGTGTATTTACCCAAACGTGGTCCAAGTACCAATGCACCAGCCAATGCTATGAAACCACCGCACGAGTGAACGACAGCCGAGCCAGCAAAATCGTGGAAACCAAGTTCCGACAACCATCCGCCGCCCCACGACCAGTGACCTTGAATCGGGTAGATGAACGCAGAAATAAGTACTGAGTACAAAATGTACATAGAAAATTTCGTACGTTCTGCCATTGCTCCCGAAACGATTGTGGCAGCTGTTGCACAAAATACCGTTTGGAAGATGAAATATCCTTCTTTAGGCAAGTTTGGGCAAGGATTTTCCACGCCACCGATTCCAAATCCGTCCCAGCCGAGGAACGCACCTGCACCGAACATTATGGAAAATCCACAGATCCAATACAATACGGAACCAGCCGAAAAGTCAAGGAAGTTTTTCATAAGAATGTTCGCAGTGTTCTTTGTCCGCGTCATACCTGCTTCAACCAAGGCGAAACCAGGTTGCATGAAGAATACCAACATTGCGGCAAGCAACACCCAAATGGTATCGACAGCATTTATTGAAAATCCTGCTGAGGATTCCTCGGAAACCGCCGTAGCGACCTCCGAAACTACTTCTTCTTGTGCCATGACCGCGCCCGATGACAATAAGGCGACGAGAAACAAACAAAATGGCACTATTCTTTTCATATATTTACTTTTGCGTTTCATATTTTCTACATTTTAAATTCACACTCATTCATACTACTTCTCTTGTTCGGCGTTGTACAAGGCTATGTCGCCCCGTTCACCAGTCCTGATTCTCACTGCATCTTCAAGCGGGATGATGAAAATTCGCCCGTCGCCGATTTCGCCTGTCTGTGCCGCACTAAGAATTGCCGATACGGTTTTCTCAGCATTTTTGTCGCGGACAATCACCGAAACCAGTGTCCGTTCAATGCAACTCGTATCGTAGGCGATACCTCTGTAAATTCGCGCCTGCCGAGTCTTTCCCACACCACGCACGTCGTAGTACGAAAACCATTCAATGTCAGCTGCAAGAAGTGCTTCTTTTACGTCTTCGAACTTAGTCTTGCGAATAATTGCTTCAATCTTTTTCATAACTATATTTTTTAATTAAACATTTAGAAACTCAGTCCCATTACTATATAACCACCTTCTGAAGTCGGATTCCAGATTGCTTGTGTGAACAAACCTAAAGAGTACGTTTCGCTTATTGGAAGAGGTTTCATTGCTTTGATGCTGATGTTCGTCAGGGCGAACCCTTCGGTAGCATATAAGCTTGTTTTCCAAGGCACGAAGCCCAGTTCTGCTTCCCAACTCAGCGAACCAAATTCAAATGGTGCACCGATTGAGAAATACGATGAATAGGCCATGTCGCCGTTAGCGTTCTTCACTCCGTCGGCACCGGCAAAGTTTGTAAACCAGTTCAGCGAGAGGAATCCGAAATCGTAACCGATTTGACCTTCAAACACGTGTGGCGTCGCATCTTTTTCGTAATGAAAATATGAATCGGGAACGCCAGGTACTGCAAAATAATAATCGGTAACCGACACGCTAAATCCTCCGATTCCGTAACCTAACGTGAGGTCGAATTCCTTGGTGTCGAACGATTCGAATCCTACGGAACCCCAGGCACCGAACGAAAATCCTTTCCATCCAATTTCCACTGACGGTTGGAGCGAAACACCTCCGCACGCTTGGCCACGCCATATATAACTACTTACTAAATCACCTCCGACTTCTGCCGTGAAATCTGATTCTGGCTCGTCGGCAAACAATGGAACAGTTGTGAACAACGCCATTGCGACACATACTATTTTTATTCTATTTCGTTTCATAACATTTCGTTTTAATTTGTAAACTTTTGATTGATTTATCCAAGGGCGGTGCACCTTTGCTCCTTGGTGATTTTTTCTATTCCATGTCATTCGTATGACCATATTGATTCCTGCCAGCCCTTTCGGGCTGATTCTTTGTGTTTACCAATATGTTCCTTACAAATCGCATCTTTTTGTTATTGTTTGGTGCAAATATATAACTAAATTTTAAAAAACAATAACAAAATGTAATTTTTCTTTAATTTTTACTTAAAAAAATATACTAACGTCGTTTGTTAGATTAAAAATTGAAATAATACAGCTACTCTTGATAAAAAATGCAAGTTTCTCTTGACTCGTTTATCCTATGACAATCTCTAAGGATTGTATATATTTGTGCAAACAAAAAGAAATTTTAAAACAATGACCGAAAAGGTGATTAGACGAGCAAATAAAAACGATATAGCACAGATTATCAATCTTTTGCTTCAAGGCGACATGGTTCATTTCAAGATTCGTCCCGACATATTCAAGCCAAACACAACAAAATATAACGAACAGGAAATCAGCGAAATGCTTAGCGATGACACGAAACCCATATTTGTTTACGACGACGGTGGCGTGCTGGGCTACCTATTTTGCCAAATTACCGAAATAGGGGACAACAGTTTGTTGCAAAACATAAAAACACTCTATATTGACGACCTCTGTGTTGACGAAAAAGCCCGTAAGCGGCACATAGGGAAAGCACTGTTTGATTTTGTTCGTGAATATGCGCAATCAATTGGTTGCCATAATATTACGCTGAACGCGTGGGAAGGCAACGACCCTGCATTGTCTTTCTATAGGAATATGGGAATGAAACCACAGAAAACCTGTATGGAATTGGTTTTGAAATAACGAACGAAGTAAGATAACTCTCCATTGTGCATTAGGAATTATTTCCTATCTTTGCCGCATTATGACAGAAAAAGCCTCAATACCGTACCCAGAATGTACGGAAGATGTTATTGTACTCGTGTGCGAACCAACAACCGAGTATGGGAGACCTATTGTATATCAGGGAACTACGATTGTCAATGCCTTGAAAGACTATTATTCGTTAAATACCAATCGTGAAAAAGTGGATGTGTTGAAATGGATAGTTGCCCAACCTAATTTTTCCGAGTTGAAGCGATTGTCTCTGGTAGGAAACAAAATTTATACTTTATACACAAACCAATATGACGAAATATTGAAAACAGGTGAAACGCCTAATAATCTACAAATTGCACAGAAGTTTGTGGGGAATGGATACGATGTTTTTCTGTTAGCAAATCCTCGTACTACAAAAAGTGCAGATTTTATTATTCGAAAGAAAAACTGCTTGTATTATGTGGAAGGAAAAACTTCTTCGGGAGGAAGTGCATTAACGGTTCGTCTGAGTGAAGGAGCTAAACAAGCAGATAGGATTGCAGTAAATTTTATAGGAAGTCCACAAATCAATATGCTTTCGGCAGAAATAACCAATATATTTATACAAAGAGCAACCTTACTTCGTATATATCTATTTAAAAAATCAAGATTACTTGTAATAAATAGAGATATGGCGTTATCTAAGAAATTCAACGATATATTCTATAATTTATGGTGGTGCAAAAAATAAAAAATGGAAATAATTTTTATTATTTCCATTTTATTGATTCTCACACCGTAGTCAAGAATCACTCCAACTTAATGGCTTCTGTCCGGGTGTTTCGGGATAAACCCTCATTTTTCACGTCCGACGATGCAAATATACAACAACCGATTTCGTTTGTCAAGAATTATCTGGTTCTTTGTTTACATCTACCGAATCTCTATTGTTTCACCATTCTATAACTTTCAAGGTGTTCCTAACGTCGCGCGGTTCAATCTCGTTTTTACAGTGAGGGCAGACGAAGGGAGTCCAACGCTGTGTTTTTTCAAAATAACCGCCACATTCGCATTGCTTGTAGAATGGTTCGTGGGCTTCTGGTTCGTCGGGAGCCAGCAGTTCCTTTCCACAACTGTCACAGTGCAGAATTATTGAATCTTGCACTTTCCCCTCACGCCATTCAAACGTTTTGCTGCAATAGGGGCAAGGGATTATATAAGTTAGACCGCTCATTAGTTTTTATTTCTTTACAAAACTATCGGCAAGGTGTGCCAAAACAAGGCAGAGGTTCGGAAAATTTTTCGAAGAATTATTTGATTATCTGTTTTACCCATTCTAAAATTTTCGGAGTTGCTTCAAATACAAATTCCTGACCTTTTGCCGCAGACTGGAAATAATTGTCTTTCCACGGATGAGGGTGGTAACTAATTTCCACTTCTTTGAAAAAATCGGGTAAATCCCATTTGCTTTTTGTCATTCCTTCTTTTGTAAGGATTCTGTCTTTTCGATAATTTAGAAGACCGCATCCGTTGACATTTGGCATAAATGAAAGATTGTCAGTAGGTAAGAAAATCGCATTGTTTTCATCTTTTCTTTCTTTTTTATCTCCAATGTGAGGATGGTCTTTCAGCCATTCGGGAGCGTCATCTTTTCGTTTGATAATACTGCCAACTTGCATATAACCATAAATGACATGCTTTTCTTTAGCGCCCTTTTTATATTGAAGTTTCCCTTGATACATTTCCGTTTCCTTGAATAAACCAAAGAAAAGAAACAAATCTCCTTCTGCCACACCCATATTTCGCAAATGGCTCAATGCGGTATCAGCTTGCCCAAAAGCTGGTTTCCAGCCTGACTTACGTTTACGAACATCTTTTCGTAAGTCTGGGTCTAGGTGACACATATCGTTTTCTGTAATTGTTGTACTCGGATTAAGCGAGTGAATAATTTCATAATAATTCATTTCCAACTCTTTGCAAGACAAAGAAGAATATGCATTGTTCCCTTTCTCATCAGGAATAGGCAATGAAAGCAAAGTCCCATCGGGTAATATGGGACTTTGAGTTTCTCCATTTTCGGAATCAAATCCTTTTCTGCTTAAAATGATTTTCATTTTTTCTTTGGGTAAAGTCCTTTTGAATAGTTTTTAGTTACAAAATCTATAACATTCTTTGCTTCTTTGTCATCCACAGAAAACTTCTTTGTTCTTGGGACATCAAATCCCTTGTTTTTTATTTCCAACGCATTTTCTACACCAAAGTAATAAAATTCTTCGCAGACCAAAACATTTTTCCCACTCAAATCATGTGCTTTATTTTGTTCATTATGATGTGCATTTTTGTGTTGTTTAAAGCCAGAAGGGTCATTTGCATCGGGCTCGTAAATATTATCACCACAAAAAGAAATGTCATCATTTCTAACCACGATGCCATTTCCACAACTTTTGAAACACTCTTTCCCACCTTCAATTGATTTAGTCGGTTGTTTTTTAAGGGGATATTTCTCCCAGTATTCTTCGAAACTGAGTACGTCTGAAACTTTTGCCAAATAGATTAATTTCTGTGCTTTATCCTTATACTTCTTGTCCTTGCCTTGTACCACATTGGAAGCCCATCCCGAAATCCAATAATCTTTCTTTGCACATCTTCGAATAACTGGTTTACACGTTGCCAAAGTTAAAACATTATGATATGGATTTGGTGCAAATCCAGTATCATGCGTCATTTTGTAACAATAAAGAAAATTTGCCATAATATTAAAATTTTAGTTTTCCAAATATACAAATTTTATTTCCTCCAATTATATTCCAATTCCAATACTTTCGAAGCTGCGTATTTCCAATCTTCTTGATCAAAACTCGGTGTGAATTGGATTTTTGTCATTGCCAAATCATAATTTCCTGGTGTGCGATAACCTCCATAGGCTTCGTCACGGAATGTGGCATTTCGAGCATTTACACGTATTGGTTCCGCTGTCTTGTCAAGTTGATAAAATACTGTTCCAAGCCGTTCAAACTGGTTGCACTCTTGTAGGGCAACATAATGATTATCAAGCATAAAGGCATATAACTCACAAACTGTATTTACACTAACAGGAAATGCTTGAAGACCACCACCATTATTCTTTGTCGCTTTTACTACATCGCCTGTATAAATCCAATCTCCCAGTGTGTCTTTGAAGGGTGTTTTAACACCTGCAAATATCACTTTACGAGCGATGCCCCAGTTCCAACATTCATCGTTAAAAACCTCCATTACTATGTTAGCAGATTCTCTTCGTTCTTCTTCTGTTATTTTGTCGCTTTTCTCGTCGGGGAGAAAAACATACATATCATCGTTGTGAAAGAAAAATCTACCAAACATTACATAGCCAAACTTTCCTTCTTCAAGTACATACCGCACGCGGATACTTGGAACACATGTTTTCATTCCTGCACCAATCTCATAGCGATATTTTTGACATAAATCTTTAAGTACATCTTCTTCAATTGCTTCGGGACATTCATAGTCTTTTTTAGGTGGAACAAGCGTCTTTTCTATCATAACACTTAACCACTCAATAGGCATTGCAATGTTGGTCAACCCTGCTATTTCTGAGAACAGTTGAGCCATTGTTTCATCCTTTCTGTCAATGCTTTTTTTATTGCTGTCGTTTTTTTCATAACTCATCCGGGTTATAAGAAACCGATTGTTGGGATGATTTTTTACATAGTCAAAAAATTCTTCGAAATAAGGCAGCATTGCATTAATGTTGTTAAAATCAACGGGAAGTGCATAGCATTGCCCTTGCCGACCAAGCCTTCCTTGAACGGCTCCAAATTTCTTGCATGCGTATCGTGCGGCACTCCGTGTATGACTTCCTTGAAAATCAGTGGCAAACACAAAAATCTCACACTTTGACAACTCTGTAACTTTGCTTGTTAAAACAAGGCCTTGATAATGTTTTTCCATAACTATTCCTTTTTTTTGACAAAGAAAAACCAAGGGTATGCTAAAACAAGGCAGAGGTTTTGTTTTTTTTCTGAATTATTTAGACTAAATGGGTAATTCCGAAATAAAATAGTAGTTTTGAGAAGCTTAGACAGAGAATATGTGACGGATGTTTTATCAATTTAAATATCAAACTCCTGATGGTTTCAACGACCTGCTGATGTGCTCGGATGGCGAGAGTCTTGTCGGTTTGTGGTTTGAGAATTCTGTTGACGCAAAGAAAAATATCTTACACTGTGCGGAAAAAGATTTGCCTATTTTCTGTGAAACTTGTCATTGGCTCGACGAATATTTTTCGGGCAGGCAGCCCGATTTTACACCCCGATACACAATTGAAAATCCAACGTCTTTTCGGCGCGAAGTTCTTGATATTGTGAGCGATATTCCCTTCGGCAAAACAATAACATACGGCGAAATTGCCGCAAAAATCGCGGAAAGGCACGGAATCGGGAAAATGTCGGCTCAGGCCGTTGGCGGCGCAGTCGGGTGGAATCCTATTTGTCTTATTGTTCCGTGTCACCGTGTGGTTGGCGCGAATGGCAAACTCACCGGCTACGGCGGTGGAATCAACAACAAGATTGCCTTGCTGAAACTTGAGGGTTCGCTTTTCCTATAATTTATTTCAACTCGTTGATTTCTTTTTGCAGATTTTCAAGAAATGTGCCTGCGTGCATACCGTCCATCTGCGTATGATGAAACTGAAA